>NZ_JAZHDB010000007.1:0-8424 GCF_036584575.1 Desulfolutivibrio sp. | reverse complement strand
GGGGGGTCCGGGGGGAATGATTCCCCCCGGGCGGGGTCCGGGGCGGCAGCCCCGGTGTTGTTTAGCCCATGGGGGTGTTGGGGGTCATGGACCAGACGCCGCAGGGGCAGACCCCGGCGCAGAAGCCGCAGCCGATGCATTTGTCCGGGTCGCAGACCATTTCGAACTTCTTGCCTTCCAGGGCGTTGCGGGTGATGGCCCCGCGCGGGCAGATGGCCTCGCACAGGCCGCAGTCCCGGCAGGAGCCGCAGGAGGAGCATTCCGAGGCGCAGTGTCCCATATCCGTGAAGGAGGGGATGCGCGGGTCGAAGTATTCGAGTTTGACGCGCGAATAGGCGATCATTTCCCGGGTATCCGGGGTGGGACGACGTCCGGCCAGCATGTCGCCGATGGTCAGGGCGGCCTTGCGGCCCATGCCGATGGCGTCGGTCAGAAGGCCGGATTTCACGATGTCGCCGATGGCGAAGACCTTGGATTCGGAGGTCTGCCCCAGGTCGTTGACCACCACGTAGCCCCGGTTGGTGGCGATGGCGTCGGGCAGAAAGTCCAGGTCCGGCTGGTCGCCGATGGAGAAGATGACGGTATCGGCCGGGATGACCTCGCCGGTGGTCAGGACCAGTCCTTCGGAGGTGATTTCCTTGGTGAAGCAGGGCCAGCGGAATTTCGCGCCAACGGCCTCGGCGTCGATTTTTTCCTTGCCGAAGGCGGCGGGCTTCTGGATGTCGATGAGGGTGATGTCCTCGGCCCCGAAGCGGGCGGCCTCGGTGGCCACGTCGCAGCCCACGTTGCCCGCGCCGACAATGACCAGGCGTTTTCCGGGCTTGGCCTGGCCTTTTTTGGCGAGCTTTAAAAACGTCAGGGCCGGAATGGCCTTGTCCGCCCCGGGTACGGGCAACACGCGGGGCTTTTGGGCGCCCACGGCCAGCACGGTGAAGTCGCTGGTGTCGACGATGTTTTGGAATTCGTCCCGGGTGAGCCGGTGCTTGAGGTGGACGTGGGGCAGCACCTGGCGGATGCGCGTCAGTTCGGCCTCCACGACCTCCTTGGGGATGCGGGTGCTGGGGATGGCCGAGGAGATCTTGCCGCCCAGCATCTCGTCCATGTCGTAGACCACGGCCTCATGCCCCTGGAGGCGGATCTGCCAGGCGGCGGAGATGCCCGCCGGGCCGCCGCCGATGACCGCCACCTTTTTGCCGGAGAGTTCCGGCAGGGGGGGGATTTTGCTGGAGATCCCGGCCTTGCCCAGAAAGGTGATGTCCACGGGCAGCATGCTTTTGGTGGTGCGGGTGCAGCCCTGCATGCACAGATGCGGGCACAGGTAGCCGCACACGGTGGCCGGGAAGGGGGTGTAGGCCATGGCCAGGTCCACGGCCTCGTCCACATGGCCGTCCCGGATGAGCTGCCAGCGTTCCTGGACGGGGATGCCCGTGGGACAGCTGGACTGGCAGGGGGCCTTGTGGCGTTTGTTTTCCCACACGGGCACGTAGCGGCGCAGTTCACCGGTGACGATGAGCGGGATGGGGCTGCGGTCCAGCGGGGTCAGGTCGCCGATAAGTCCTCCCAGGCCCAGTTCGCGGTCCCAGACCTGGGAGCGGAAGGCGGACATGGAACGCCTTGCGGAGGCGGCTTTTTCGTAGGGACTTTTGGCCACAATGAGCAGCCATTGGTCGCGCACGGTGAGGGAGTCGAGGAGTTCCGGGCGATGCACGGCCTTGAGGAAGCCGCGCAGGTTGGTGGTCAGCCAGTCCCAGTCCGCATCGCTTATGGGTTCAAGCTTGGCGTCTTTCTGGGAAAAGCCCTTTTGGGGGCCGCGCACGAAGATGCGTCCGCCGACCATGCCCACGCAGGGACGAAAGCCCAGGACGTTTTCGGGATCCTGGGGGTTGTGGCCGCAGACCACGGCCGTGCCGCCGGCCATGAACTCGGCGAAGGAGTCGCCGGTGGAGCCGAGCACCCACAGTTCGGGCTGGGTGAACCGGGGGTTGGCCTTGGTCATGGTCATGCCCCGGGAGCCGATGTTGCCGCCGATCATGACCTTGCCCTGGGCCATGGCGTTGGCGACGCCGTTGGAGGCGTTGCCGTGGACCACGATCTCGGCCCCGGCGTTGAGCCAGCCCACGTCGTCCGAGGCCGGTCCCAGCACCTCGATGCGGGTGTTGGGGAAGCCCATGGCCCCGACGCGCTGTCCGGACGAGCCGGTGATGGCCACGGTGATGGGCTCTTTTTCGGAAATCCACAGGCGTCCGCCCAGGCCGTGCTGACCGTGGGCCTCTATGGCCAGGTCGCGGGCGCCTTGCGTGACGGCGCGTTGGATGCGTTCCTCGATGATGCGCGATTCCACGCGGCGGCCGTCCTCATGGCCGCTGATGTGGATGGTCGTCGAAGTATGTGTCGCCATGGTACGGTCTCCAAAGGCTGTTGCGGATGCGCCGGTGCGCTCCCGTCGTTACATGGACGTGAGCGGCGGCCTAGACCACGTATTTGATCTTGAGCCGCTCAGCGGCGCGATAGTCGCTGATCCCCAGGGCGTCGGACATGCCGATGGGCAACGAGGTGGAGCGGCCAAGCGGGGCCACGATTTTGCGAAGCTCCACGTCGAAGGCCACGAAGGTGTCCACCAGCCGTTCGGCCACCTTTTCCGGGTCCAGGCGGCGATAGACGCGGGGATCCTGGGAGGTGATGCCCTTGGGGCAGACGCCGATGTTGCACACGTTGCAGCGGTCCGACTCCGAGCCCACGCATCCGGCTGCCGCCTGCATGGCGTACTTGCCGATCTGCACGGCCGAGGCCCCAAGCATGATCAGCGAGGCCGCATTGGCTGCCAGATTGCCGTTCTTGCCGATGCCGCCACCCGCGATGAGCGGCACCTCGTTCTGTTTGCCGATCTTGCACAGGGTCAGATAGGCGTCGCGGATGTTGGAGGCGATGGGGCTGCCCATGTGGTTCATGGACACGTTGTAGGCCGCGCCCGTGCCGCCGTCCTCGCCGTCGACGGCCAGGCCCGCGGCGTAGGGGTTGCGGCAGAGGTTGTTCAGGACCGCGTTGGTCGTGGTCGTGGCCGAGATCTTGGGATAGACCGGCACGCGGAATCCCCAGGCCATGGACATGGACTGGATCATCTTGGCCACGGCCTCCTCGATGGAGTACTTGGTCTGGTGGGTGGGGGGGCTGGGCAGGCTCACGCCCGGGGGCACGCCCCGGATGGCCGCGATGAGCTTGTTGACCTTGTGCCACATGAGAAGCCCGCCGTCGCCGGGCTTGGCCCCCTGGCCGTACTTGATCTCCACGGCGCAGGGGTCTTCCTTCATCTGGGGGATGGCGTGGATGATCTCGTCCCAGCCGAAATAGCCGCTGGCGATCTGCAAAATGACGTATTTGAGGAAGCGCGAGCGCAGAAGCCGGGGCGGGCAGCCGCCCTCGCCGGTGCACATGCGCACGGGCATGTTCAGCTCTTCGTTGAGGTAGGCCACGCCCATCTGGAGGCCTTCCCACATGTTGGGGGACAGGGCGCCGAAGGACATGCCGCCGATCATCAGCGGATAGATCTCGCGTACGGGCGGGGTCCAGCGACCCTCGGCGAAGGCGGCCATGCCTTCCTCGGGGGGCAGGATGCGGCCCAAAAGAGTGCGCAGCTCGAACTCGTGGCGTCCGGCGTCCAGGGCCGGGTCCGTGAGCATGGAGATGCGGATGAACTTGATCTGGTCCAGCAGGCTGCCGGTGGAGTTGCGCCGTCCGCCCCGGGTGCGGGGCTGGCCGCCACGGTTGCTGTGGAACTTCAGCGTGGTGGCGTCGGACTGGGAGACGGGCCGGATGGAGTTGTTGGGGCAGACCATGTTGCACATGCCGCAGCCGATGCACCGGTAGGCCGGGTCCGTGCGCTGCCGGATGCCCTGGTAGACCGTGACGCTCTGTCCGGGCTTGGTCTTGAGTCCCACGGAGACGGACAGCTCCCGCTTGCGGAACACCCCGAGCTCGATGGCGCTCACCGGGCACACGGCGGTACACCGCCCGCACAGGGTGCAGGTGGACTTGTCCCAGTTTAGCACCCAGGGGAGATCCTTGAGGCTCAGTGTGGACGGAGTAATGACTGGCTCTGACGGCATATTTTCACCTCACGGCAATCCGGCCCGACAATGGCCGTGTCGAGATACATGGGTTGGAAATCCTTGCTCCGGTCACGTTCGGGGATGGCCTCGTTTAGGCCGCAGATCTCCGACGAGAAGGCGAAGATCCCGGGGCGGCCGCCCACCACGCCGGGCCGGAGCTTTTTCCGGTCCTGGACCATGAACATGGACCCGTCCGGGGTGCAGCCGATGACGCAATTGGGGCCGTCGATGGTCAGTTTGCGGCAGACGTTTTTGATGTTGGAGAGAAACGCCCGGTCGGGGTGGTTCTCCAATTCCTGGTCGGCCAGGGGGGTGATGACGTGCTTGTAGGCCTCGATTCCGAGTCCCAGCCGGTTCAGGGTGAAATGCAGGATATGGGTGAAGACCTCGGAGTCGGACTGATACCCCTCGTAGCCGATGACGCCCCGGGACAACAGATATTCCCGGATGGGCACGAAGGCCGTGTTCTCTCCGTTGGTCATGGTGCTTATGCCCTGGATGAAAAAGGGATGGCAGGCATAGAGGTTGATGGCGTAGTTGGTGTTCTGCCGCCCCTGGGCCAGAATGCGCTTGGCGAAAAACTCCTCGCGGCCAAGCCCCAGGTATGCGGCGATGGTCACCGGATCGCCCACCTCTTTGATCATCACCGTGTCCGGCCAAAAGCTGAAGACCTTCACGTCCTCGTTGTCCGCGCCCATG
Source organism: Desulfolutivibrio sp. (assembly GCF_036584575.1). Lineage (NCBI taxonomy): Bacteria > Pseudomonadati > Thermodesulfobacteriota > Desulfovibrionia > Desulfovibrionales > Desulfovibrionaceae > Desulfolutivibrio > Desulfolutivibrio sp. The sequence goes on along the minus strand of NZ_JAZHDB010000007.1, from coordinate 3,619 downwards.
TGGCGCAGATCCAGACGGGCCTGGACCAGGGCGGCCTCGCGTTTGTCCTTGGGCAGATCCTTCCACTGGGCCGAGGGCTCGTAGGCCCGGGCCAGATAGGTTCCGCGCCGGGGGGTGCCGGCCGGGGGATCGTTTTTGGGCGTGACGGCCACGGTGTGCTTGGCCAAAAAGCCTTTGCTCATGGCGTATTCGTCCAGAAGCCGCAGGCCCTTTTCGGTGAAAATTCCGGAAAGGATGGGGCAGTCCGGCATCTGGCCGAAGGGGCCGCCGAGGCCGCTCATAAACAGGCCCACGCCGGAACCGTCATGGCCTTCCTTCATGACGTTTAAGGCGTTGACGGCCAGCATGGGCGAAACCGGCTCCTGGCTGGTGAGGGCGAAAAGGCGACACATGGTTTCCCCCAAAAAATGTGAATTTCCCGACACGATTGCGTGGAGGGGAAACTTCAATAATGTTTCAACAGGGGGTACGTCAAAGATTAGTTTCCCTTTTGGGGTTTTTTTCTCTCAGGACGTTTGACATTCCCCTGCCTTCGGGTGTCTGATCGAGTCGTCCCGGCGGCACAGCCCGCCAGGCCACCCCCATGGAATCCAAACTCGGCATCGACATCCTCCCCCAACCGGACGACATCACCTGCGGGCCCACCTGCCTGCACGCGGTCTATCATTATTATGGAGACCGCATCCCCCTGGAACGGGTCATCCGCGAAGTCCCCACCCTGGAGGGCGGCGGCACGCTGGGGGTGCTGCTCGGCAGCCATGCCCTGGCCCGGGGCTACGGGGCCAGGCTCTATACGTTCAATTTGCGGGTCTTTGACCCCACCTGGTTCGGCCCCGGCGCGCCGGACATGGCCGACCGCCTCATCGCGCGCATGGGGGCCAGCGTCGATCCCAAGCTCAGGCTGGCCTCCCGGGCCTATCTGCGGTTTCTGCGGCGCGGCGGGGAGATCGTCTTCGAGGATCTTTCCGCGGCGCTTATCCGCTCCCTGCTGACCCGGGGCCTGCCCATCCTCACAGGGTTGTCGGCCACCTATCTGTATCGCACGCCGCGGGAACGCGACGACGAGACCGGAAAGATCGTGTACGACGACGTGCATGGCGAACCGTCCGGACACTTCGTGGTCATGAGCGGCTACGACAAGGAGACGCGCCTGACGCGCATCGCCGATCCGCTTTTGCCCAATCCCATGAGCGACGGCCAATACTACGACGTGCCGCTCAATCGGCTCATCTGCGCCATCATGTTGGGCGTTTTGACCTATGACGCCAACATGCTGGTGGTTTTTCCGCGCCGGGTGAAAACCAGAAAACACAAATCCAGGAGATAAGACGTGTCCGTTTTGGTGGTCATTGAAAATCCCGAGGAGTGCCCCCTGGTCTTTTCCGGGGTCGAACCCGTGGCCGCACGGTCCTATCTGGCCGACGACTCCTTTCCGGCGCTCAAAGGCGTCAAGATATTTAACCTGTGCAAATCCTACCGCTACCAGAGCATCGGCTACTACGTCTCGCTTTTGGCCGAGGCCAGGGGGCACAAGCCCGTGCCGGGCATCGTCACCATCCAGGACATGAAGTCCCAGGGCATCATCCGCCTGGTTTCCGACGAGTTGGAGGAGGTCATCGGCCGACAGCTGGTGGACCAGGAGCCGCGCAAGATCAGCGTGAACATCTATTTCGGCAAGACCCCGGACAAGATGTTCGAGCCCGTGGCCTCCAGGCTCTTCAAGTCCTTCCCGGCCCCTTTCCTGCGCGCCGATTTCGGCTGTTCGGCCTGCTGGAACCTGCAAAACATCTCGCCCTTAAGCGTCAAGGACATTCCCACCCAGGATCGGGAGTTCGCCCAGTCCGTGGCCTCGGAGTTTTTCGCAGGAAAGAAATTGGTCATCCCCAAACGGCCTGTCAACCGCTACGACCTGGCCATTCTCTACGATCCGGCGGAGAAACACCCTCCCTCGAACCAGAAAGCCTTGAAAAAGTTCGTCAAGGCCGCCGAGACCGTGGGCCTTGGCACGGAACTGATCACCCGCGACGACTCCAACCGCCTCTCCGAATTCGACGCCCTGTTCATCCGCGAAACCACAAGCGTGGACCACCACACCTACCGCATCGCCCGCAAGGCCCTGGCCGAAGGGCTGGTGGTCATCGACGATCCGGAATCCATCCTGCGCTGCTCCAACAAGGTCTATCTGGCCGAGCTCATGACCCGCTACCGGATTCCCGTCCCCAAGACGTTTATCCTGCACAGCAAGAACATCGACCAGATCATGACCGAATTTTCCCTGCCCTGCGTGCTCAAGCAGCCCGACAGCGCCTTCTCCCAGGGCGTGGTCCTGGCCCGGGACAAGGACCGGCTCATGAAGGAGGCCAAGCGCCTTTTGTCCAAGTCGGAACTGGTCATCGTCCAGGAATATGTCCCCTCCACCTTTGACTGGCGCATCGGCATCCTGGACCAGCGGCCCCTTTTCGCCTGCAAATACCACATGGCCGCCAAGCACTGGCAGATCCTTCGCAAGGACGGGTCCGGCCGGGAGGTCTACGGCAAGGTGGAGACCCTGCCCGTGACCAAGGCCCCGAAAACCGTGGTGCGCATGGCCTTAAAGGCCGCCAACCTCATCGGCGACGGCCTCTACGGCGTGGATCTCAAGCAGTTCGGCAAGAAGGTCTACGTCATCGAGGTCAACGACAACCCCAACATCGACGCCGGATACGAGGACGAGGTGCTCCAGGACGACCTGTACCTGAAGATCATGGAGGTCTTTTTGAAGCGCATCGAGGCCAGAAAGGCCGGGAGCATGGTCCCGTGAGCGGCCGCGCCTTCCATCTTTTCCAGGTCACGGGGCTTGAGATCGAATACATGATCGTGGACGCGGCGACCCTGGGGGTGCTGCCCCGGGCCGATCTCGTCCTGCGCGATGCGGCCGGGGCGGCGGTCTCGGACGTGGAGCATGACGACATCTCCTGGTCCAACGAACTGGTGTCCCACGTCATTGAGCTGAAGACCTCGGGACCGGTCCCGCGTCTGGCCGGGGCGGCGGCGGCCTTCCAGGACCACGTCCGGCGCATAAACGCCATCCTGGCCCCGCACGGGGCCAGACTCCTGCCCACGGGGGCCCATCCCTTCATGGACCCGGCCAGGGAAACGGTGCTGTGGCCCCATGAATACGGCCCGGTCTACGCAGCCTTCGACCGCATTTTCGGTTGCCGGGGGCATGGCTGGTCCAACCTGCAAAGCATGCACGTGAACCTGCCGTTTTGCGGCGACGAGGAGTTCGGGCGCCTGCACGCCGCCGTGCGCCTGCTTTTGCCGCTGATGCCCGCCCTGACCGCCTCCACGCCTGTCCTGGATGGCCGCATCACCGGCCTGCTCGACAGCCGCATGGGATTTTACGGGAAAAATTCCGCCCGGGCGCCTTCCGTGGCCGGTCTGGTGGTTCCCGAGCCGATTTTCGACGAGGCGTCCTACCGTCGGGACATTTTTGAGCGCATGTATCGGGAGATGGCCCCGCTTGATCCGGAAGGCATCCTTTGCGACGAATTCCTCAACGCCCGGGGGGCCATCGCCCGTTTTGACCGAGGGGCCATCGAGATCCGCGTCCTGGACACCCAGGAATGCCCGGCCGCCG
>NZ_JAZHDB010000006.1:0-8615 GCF_036584575.1 Desulfolutivibrio sp. | reverse complement strand
TGGCTGTAAAGACGTACGGGAGGCTTCGCCTGGACGACGGCATGTGGGTCATGGAGCCGCCTTCCTGGCCCGGGCCGCCCTGGCCGGGGCGCAGCCCGGGCAGGCCGCCGTTTTTCCACGGGACTGCGAGACCCGCACCTTTTTCCACGACCTGCCGGTCCTCGACATGCCGGGCTGGCCGCCACCCCGGGACCGGAAGGCCGTTTCCGCCGCCGCCCGGGCCTTGTCCCGGCGCAAGGGGGTCATTTTCGCCGACGGCGCCCTGGCGGCCCACGGGTCCATGATCCTGGAACAGGCCTTTGTCACCGCCAGCTCCATGTGCTTCGCCTGCTTCGTGAAATTTTTCTCCGACGCCCTGGCCTGCCTTCGCCTGGGTGGACTGCCGCCGGACATGGCGGCGGCCATGGGCCGGGTTCTGGACGGCCTGTCCGAATTGCCGCCCCTGCCGGATGCGGCCCCGGCCCTGGCGTCAGGGCCCCTGGCCGACGCGGCCACGGCCCGGGCGGCCATGGCCGAGGCCGGACGGCTCACGGTGCAAAGCGGATTGGTGGATTCGGTCTTCGGCAACGTGTCGTGTCTGGTGGGGGGCGTGTTGCACATAAGCCGCACGGGCGCGGCCCTGGATGCCCTGGAAGGCCAGATCGAGGCCTGTCCCCTGGACGGCTCCTCCTGCACGGCCCTGACCGCCTCCAGCGAATTTCCGGCCCACGCCCGCATCGTGACCGAAACGGCGGCAAAGGTGGTGCTGCACGGCCATCCCAAGTTCAGCGTGATCCTGTCCATGGACTGCGACCGGACGGATTGTCCCGACCGGGGCCGCTGCCATGTGGCCTGCCGGGAAAAACGCCGCATCGGCGGCGCTCCCGTGGTTCCGGGCGAGGTGGGCTGCGGCCCGTGCGGACTGGTGCATACCCTGCCCCCGGCCCTGCGCGGCCACCTGGCGGCCATGGTCCTTGGGCACGGGGCCTTCACCGTGGACGACACGGATTTCAACCGGGCCTTTGCGGCCATGCTTAATCTGGAACGGGACTGCCGGGAGGCGGTGCTGGCCCGGGTGGCGCGGGGCTAAGCCACGGCCGGGCGCAAAGGGAGGGGGCATGGCGGGAGACGGCGGGACGCAGCCTGCCCGCCGAATTCTCCCTGTACCGCCGCCCGAAAAGAGCGGCGCGCCCCCATCGGCGACGACGCCGGACCGCCGGGATCAGTAGGACTTGAAAAGCAGGGCGTAGACCACGTAGATCCAGCCTAAAATACCATGGATCACGGCCCAGAAAATGGATTTATTGAGGGTAAAAGACACGGCCATGGCCAGGGCCGAGCCGAATCCGATGCCGTATTTGATGATTGTCGGCCGATACACGTCCATGACGACTCCTTTGTTGCCTCTTCCATAGCGTCTTTCCCTCCCGGGCGAAAGCCCCTGGGAAAAGGGTCCGCCTGCTTTTGGAAATGATTTTGGCGGCGCACGCATTGACCGATTGTCATTTGATGGGCCATTTGCCACAATGGGTTCACCGAGAACGTCGGCCGCCACACCCCCATGGCACGACACAACCGCCGGACACGGATGATGTCCCCTTCCCAATCCCCCCACCGTGCAACGGACCTGGCCGACGGCGCGCAAGGCGCGTCCGGCCTCTCCGGGCAGCCCTGCCGGGCCGACGCGACGCCCCTTTGCGCGCCCCACGGGCTGGCCGTCGCCGGAATCCTGGATGAGCGGCGGGAGCCCCATGCGGGGGAACCGGATCTGCGGGCGCTTCGCCGCTGTTTCTTCCGGTCGTATCTGGTGGCGGCGGCCTTCAACACCCAGGGGTTGCAAAACGTCGGCCTGGCCTATGCCATGGAGCCGGGACTTCGGGCCGCGCACCCCGACCCTGCGGCCTTTCAGGCGGCCATGGCCCGCCACCTGACGGTCTACAACAGCCACCCCATGTGGGCGCCGCTTCTGGTGGGCATTTTTTTGTCGCTGGAGGTCAAGATCGCCAAGGGGCTGGCGCCTCCGGCCATGCTCGAGGACATCAAAACCACCACGGCCTACACCCTCTCGGCCGTGGGCGACTCTTTTTTCGGCGGCAGCCTGCTTGGGCTGTGGGGGCTTGCCGCCGCCTGCCTGGCGGCCACCGGGCATTCCTTGGGGGTGGCCCTTTTGGCCCTGTGCATGCTTGTGGGGCTCAACGCCTTCAAGGCGGCCACCTTTTTGGCCGGATACCGCGAAGGATTTCAGGTTCTCAAACGCCTCAAACGCTGGGATCTCATCAATTGGGGACGGCGCATCAAGGTCGTCAACGCCGTCATCCTGACCTTTTTATGGATGCTCACCGCCCCCAAAGCCGTGGGGGCCATGGGGATCAGCGACCTGATCATCGTGTCCGGTCTTGGGGTCTGGGCCATGACCGAACCCCGTTTCCCCCGGGAAATGGCGTTTGCGGCATTGGTGGCGGCTGGTTTGTGTTTGGCGGCGTTTCGCGTATCATGAAGGCCTGTTCCGCCCGGGATGCATGACCGGGCCGACCATGCACCCAAAAGGAACGAACCGTTTGGAACGCACAACATTGGCTGGCGAATCCTCTCCCTCCGGAGATCGGTCCATGTCGCCCGAAAGGCAGTCCATGACCGTGAGCGTGCTCAACGAGCAAGGACTACACGCCCGCCCGGCGGCTGTTTTGGCCCGCGAGGCGCAGCGTTTCCCCTGCGACGTGCGCATTGCGCAAAACGGAGACAACGTGGACGCCAAAAGCATCCTGGACATTTTGACCCTGGCGGCGGGATACGGCGCCAATCTGGATATCGTGGCCACCGGGCCCCAGGCCGATGAGGCCGTGGCCCACCTGGCCCGGCTGTTCCAGAAACGATTCCGATAGGAACCACGCGTGGCTTCCGTCATTCTCAAAGGCATTCCGGTTTCGGCCGGCGTCTCCATCGGCAAGGCCTTTTTCCTGAACAGGTCCGGCCAGGGGCCCGTTCCCCGGCAGGCTTTGGCCCCGGAATTGGTGAAACCGGAGTTGGCCCGGCTCAGCGGGGCCTTCGGGCAGTTTCGCGAGGAACTGACCCAGGTGCGCGACCGCATTCCGGCGGAACTTCGCGAACATGCCCACATCATCGACTCGCATCTGATGATTCTCGACGATCCCAAGCTGCAAGGCGCGGCCGCAGGCTACATCAGCGACCTGGGCATCAATGCCGAATGGGCCCTGGACAAGGCTGTGGCCGATTTGCAGCGGGCCTTCGAGGCCCTGGACAACCCCTATTTCCGCGACCGCATTCAGGACGTGCGCATGGTCTCCGACCGGGTCCAGGCCCGGCTCGCCGGGCAGACCGGGGACATCAAGGCCGTGCACAACCGGGTGGTGCTCATGGCCGACGACCTGTCCCCGGCGGACACGGCGGCCATCGAGGTGGACAAGATCATGTCCCTGGTCACGGCCCAGGGCGGCAAGACCTCCCATACCGGCATCCTGGCCCGCACCCTGGGCATCCCGGCGGTCATCGGGGTGAATAACCTGGAAGAGCATGTCCGCGACGGGAATCTGGTGGTGGTGGACGGGTTGCAGGGCATGGTGCTGGTTGAGCCAGACGAAGACGAACTGGCCAAGTACACCGACCTCAAATACCAGTTCGAGGCCTATCACGCCTCCATCATGCGCGGCTGCCATTTGCCCGGGGAGACCATCGACGGCTACCGGGTCAAGGTGAAGGCCAACATCGAACTTCTGGAGGAGGTGGCGGCGGTCATCGACAACGGCGGCGAGGGCATCGGCCTGTACCGCACGGAATATTCGTACATGAACCGGCGGGTTCTGCCCACGGAGGAGGAACTCACCGAGGAATACCTCGATCTGGCCTCCATCATGGCCCCCAAGCGGGTGACGCTTCGCACCCTGGACGCCGGGGCGGACAAATTCATCTCCCTTCTGGGCAATCCCGAGGAGCGCAACCCCGCCCTGGGGCTTCGGGCCATCCGGCTGTGCATGCACCACAAGGATCTGTTCATGACCCAGCTGCGGGCCATCCTGCGGGCCTCGGCCGTGGGCAACGTCTCGGTCATGTTCCCCATGATCTCGGGCCTGCGGGAGATTCGCCAGGCCATGAGCATGCTGCGCGCCGCCCAGTCGGAACTCAAGCAGCAAGGCCTGCCCTTCGATGCGGAAATGCCCATCGGCATCATGATGGAGTTGCCCTCGGCGGTGATGATCGCCGAGGTGTTGGCCCGGGAGGTGGATTTTTTCAGCATCGGCACCAACGACCTGATCCAGTATTCCTTAGGGATCGACCGCACCAACCGCTATGTGTCGCACATGTACCAGCCCCTGCATCCGGCCGTGGTGCGCAGCATCAAGCATGTGGTGGACGCGGCGCACCAGGCGGGCATCGAGGTCAGCCTGTGCGGCGAAATGGCCTCGGACCCCTTTTGCGTCCCCATCCTCATGGGCATGCAGATCGACGCCATAAGCTTGAATCCCCAGGCCATCCCCGGCATCAAGCGCATCATCCGCCAGGCCACCATGGACGATTGCAAGAACCTGCTCAAGGAAGTCCTGGAAAGCACCACCGTGGCCCGCACCAACCGCCTGGTGCAGGAAACCATCTTCAAAAAGTTCCCCGACGAGCTGATGTTCTATTCCTCCCTCCTGGACCAGGAGGAGGGCGTGACGGTCTGACGCCCCCGGGCCGGATCGCGGCCTGTCCTTTCGGATTCGGCCATGCTATCGTCTTTTCCTGACGCCGTGGCCGCGCCCTCCGTGGACGGCAAACCCCTGTGAGACCATGAGCAAGACATCCCCTGGCGGCGAGAAGCTGATCGCCCCCAACAAAAACGCCCACCGGCTCTACGAACTTTTGGAGAGGCTGGAAGCAGGGCTGGCCCTGACGGGTTCCGAGGTGAAATCGCTTCGGGCCGGAAAGGTCAGCTTCAAGGACGGCTACGTCAAATTCGTAGGCGGCGAGGCCTGGCTGATCGGCGTACATATCGCGGAATACGAGAATGCGGGCTATTCCGGGCACGAACCCGAGCGGCAGCGCAAACTGCTGTTGCACGCCGCCGAGATCGCCCATCTGCGCACCAAGGTGGAGCAAAAGGGCTTAACCGTGGTGCCGGTGCGCATGTATTTCAAAAACGGCCGGATCAAGATCGAGATCGCCCTGGCCCGGGGCAAGAAGGTCCACGACCGCCGCGACGACCTCAAAGCCCGGGACATCGACCGGGAGACGGCCCGGGAGCTGGCCAGGGCATGAGCGCCGCCGCGCCTGCGCCCCTTCCCCCTGCCGCCCGCCGCTTTCTCGCCGCCCTTTTTCCGGGCGACGCCTCCGTGTTTTCGCCCGAGGAGACCTGCGTCTTCGGGACCGACGCCTCCCGCCGCCAAGCCCTGCCCGCCGCCGTGGTCCGGCCCGAAACCGAGAACCAGATCCGCGAACTGCTGCGCTTCGCCCATGCCGAGCGCCTGCCCATCCACTGCCGGGGCCGGGGCACCAACACCGTGGGCGACTGCGTGCCCGCGCCCTCGGGCATCGTCATCTCCACGGCCCGCTATGCGGACATCCTGGAGATTTCCGAAGACGACTTCGTGGCCGTGTGCCGCCCGGGCGTGGTCACCGGCGACCTGCAGGCGGCCCTGGCCAAAAAGCGCCTGTTCTATCCGCCGGACCCGGCCAGCGTGCGCTTTTCCACCCTGGGCGGCAACGCGGCCACCTGCGCCGGGGGCATGCGGGCCCTCAAATACGGCGTGACCAGGGACTTCATCCTGGGCATCCGGGCCATCCTGCCCGGCGGCGAGGTCATCGTCACCGGCGGGCGCACCCACAAAAACGTGGCCGGTCTGGACCTGACCCGGCTTCTGGTGGGCAGCGAGGGCGCCCTGGCCTTTTTCTCCGAAATCACGGTGAAGCTTCTGCCCCTGCCCGAGGCCACGGCCACGGCGCTTTGCGCCCATGCCGACGCGGACTCGGCCCTGGCCGCCGCCGGGGACATCTTCCGGGCCGGGATGCTGCCTGCGGCCATGGAATTCGTGGACCGGACCTGCCTGGAGGCCGTGACCGCCCTGCGCCCCCTGCCCTGGGAGCGACAGGCCGGGGCGCAACAGGCCGGGGCGGCGCTGCTGGTGCGGCTGGACGGCTCGGAGGGCGCCCTGGCCGCCGATCTGCCCCGGCTCGAACGGGTTCTGGCCGGGCGCGGGCCGCTTTTCATCCAAACGGCCAGGGGGAACGCCGAGCAGGAGGCCCTGTGGGAGGTGCGCACTACGCTCAACCAGGCCTCTTTCCGGGTGGCCCCGGACAAGCTCAGCGACGACGTCACCGTGCCGCGCGGGGCCATCCGCACCGCCGTGGCCCGCATCCAGGCCATCGCCGCCCGGGAGCGCCTGCCCATCCTGGTTTTCGGGCATGTGGGCGACGGCAACCTGCACGTCAACATCATGCATCACGCCGCCGCCCCTGATGAACGAGGCCGCGCCCTGGCCGCCCGGGAGGCCATCCTGGACCTGACCCTGGCCCTTGGCGGCACGCTGTCGGGAGAGCACGGCGTGGGCCTGTCCAAGCTGCCCTTTCTGGACCGCCAGATCGGCCCCGGCGAACGTGGACTCATGCGCCGCATCAAAGCCGTCTTCGACCCCCACGGCATCATGAACCCCGGCAAGGCGTTTTAACCTCTTTCCGTGTCTCCATCGAGGAGCCCCGCAAAGGGAGGCCTCCACCATCACACGGAGCGTGTCTTCTGCTGCTCCAGGTCGCCCCAGAGTCCCTTGGTCATAAGACCGACGCGAACGGGTTCGAAGGAATCAAAGTGAATGTCGCGAACCTGGGCCATTTCATCCCAGATCAGATGATACCCCTTAAACCAGCGGAAGGCCTTGATCCTTTCCCGCCAGAGGCGTTCTTCCGCCTCGGTGGCCGGCCGTTGGTCCCCCACCCTGCCTATCAGGCGCACCCCGGGCGCCGTCGTGTAGCGGCCTCGAAAAAGCGCCGCCAGAAAGCGCCAGAATCCACCGTGAACGGCCAGGACGCAAATCCTTTGATCCTGCTTGAGATTGCGACTCATCACTTTCGGGAATTTTTCAAAATAATAGGCTTTGCCCGGACTGTGGAGAAACAATGATCCAATGGGCGTGACATGGGGTGATCCGTCCGGATTCACCGTGGCCATGGCGCAAAAGCCCGTGGTTTTCAGGGTTCTCTCGACAACATCGCAAATGACCTTCCAGTGCGGCATGACATCCATGGTTGTCTCCTTTGATTGCTTCCTTTGACGCCGTTTTCAGCCGATATTGGGATCGTTGGTCCGACGTGTCCCTTTGCCAGGCTATTCCATGTATTCATGAGGGTTGCGAAAGCTGACCCGTGCCCCCATGCGTTCGAAGAGTCGCAAGAGCCCATAGCGTGTCCGATGCAGAAAAATAAACTGGGGGTTGAGATCCATGTGCGTTCTCATCTTCAAAGCCGCACACATGCGGTGTTTCCCGGCCGGGATAAAATCCGGATTCTCCCGAAAATCGAATGTCTTCTCACGGTATAATCGGGAAATCCATTGGCCTGTCGCCTGGAGTTCCTCGAAGAGGCGCTGCTCGATTTCCGCAGATACTGGCGATGCGTCGCCCTGGAACCCGGCAAGCAGCGAGAGATACTCCTTTCTGCCGCCATTGACGGCTGTCGCGGGGAGCTTGCTGTACAGCGCAACGAAGCACGGATCAAAATGCTTTACGCAGCCGAAATCCACCACCCCGACGGTCAGGTCGGGGAACACCAGGAAATTGCCGGGATTTGGGTCGGCGTGGATGCCATGCAAGCGGTAGAGCCCGGAAACAAAAAAATCCTGGAGGGTTTGGGCGACGCGATCCCGTTGATCCTGGCCGGGGCCTGTCTCCAGCCATTCGACCAGGGGCTTGCCGCTCAGGTATTCGGCGGCAAGCACCGTGTCGGTGCTCAATTCCTCGCGGCATTTCGGTATCAGGACAGGTTCCTGGCGCAAGCCCGCCCGGAAAAAGGCCATGTTCTCCTGTTCGCGGCGGTAGTCGACCTCCTCCAACAAGCGGGCCTCTATCTCTTCCAGAACCGCCGCCAGGAGCCGACGGTCAGGCAGCGGCCATGTTGCTGATCGCATCAATTGCATGTCGGATTCGATGGTCTCCCGAATGCCGGGATATTGGAGCTTCACCGCCAGCTCCTGGCCGTCTCTGGCCACGGCCCGGTGGACCTGTCCCAGGCTGGCGGCGGCGAACGCCTGCCCATCGAAGCGCCTGAACAGCTCCTCGGGCGGCTTCCCCAGGGCGTTGCCCACAATTTTGCGGGCCAGGGCTCGATTGATGGGCGGCGCCTGGTGGCATGACTTTTTGAGTTCTTCCGTGAGTTCGGGGGGCAAGACGTCGGCCTCCAGGCTCAAAAGCTGGGCCGCCTTCAGGGCCGTTCCCCGCAACAGGCCAAGTCCCTGGAAAAGCAGGGCGGCCGTCTCCCGGTTCAGGGCCTTTCGGCCTTCGATCCGCTCACCGGGCGTCTGGAAAGGCTTTCGGGAAAGATAGGCAAGGGTCTTGCCACCCAATTTGGTCGCTGTCTTGCCGATGCACAGCCCCCTTTCCCACTTACTCTTCGGAATGCTGTCGGCCATCCTCTCCTCCCGTGGCGGGACGTTT
>NZ_JAZHDB010000005.1:0-34548 GCF_036584575.1 Desulfolutivibrio sp. | reverse complement strand
TCGGCCAGACGGGAGCGCAGGGCCGCAGGGCCGTGCCCCATGTCGCCGTCTGCCCCGGCCGCGCCCAGGGCGGCCCGAAAACGGGCCAGGGTATCCGTCGGGGCGGCCTGGGCCGTGGAGTAGGCCCCGGGCCGGGTCATGGTCACCACGTCCACCCGGTCGGGCCGCAGTTCCCGGCAAAAATCGGTGAGCAGGTCCAGATTTTCCGCCGTATCGTTGATCCCGCCGACGATCAGGGTCTCAAGAAAGAGACGGCCGGAAAAACCTGAACGAAAATCCAAAAGCCCCTGGCGGATGGCCGAAAGGGACAGGTCGGGATGCGGGCGGTTGAGCGCGGCGAACTCCCCGGGAACCAGGGTGTCCATGGAGGGCAAAACAATGTCGGCCAGGGCCAGACGCCTGCGAACCGCCGCCTGGGACAAAAGGCTTGAGTTCGTCAGGACGGCCACCGGCACGCCGGAAAAGATCTCCCGGCACCCGGTGATGATGCGCTCCATGTCGGTATTGAGGCTCGGCTCCCCAAGTCCGCCGAGGGTGACCACATCGAAAGCAGGCGGCGCGGAGGCGGCGAACGCGGACAGTTCCCCAATCAGGCGCTCGGCCGAAACATACGGCTTCTGGGCCAGGGTCAGGGCGTCGGTGGCTCCCACTTCGCAATAGAGACAGTCGAAGGAACAGATTCTCGCGCCCAAAAGGTCGAGGCCCAGGGACAGGCCAAGGCGGCCGGATCGCACCGGACCAAAAACGTACTTGAAAATGTCTTTTTCTCTCCCGCGTGTTCGTTGTCCCGCAATGCATCTTGACACGGCGGGCCGCTTGAGGACAACTGTTTCTTTTTAGCAAAAATTCCAGGGGGAAACAATGCTGACGCCCGGAGATTTGATACTGCTGGTCAGCCCCAAGGGCAAGCAATATCTGCGCAAATTCGATCCTGAGGCAAAACTGCACACCCAGGACGGGGTGATCGACCTCTCCCAGGTCACCCAGGCTGGCTACGGCGGGGTCATCGCCTCCCATATGGGGAGCCTGTATCGCGTTCTGCGGCCGTCCACCTACCAGCTCATCAAGGGGGTCAAACGCTCCACCCAGATCATGTATCCCAAGGAAATCGGCTACCTGCTCTTAAAACTCGGCATCGGCCCCGGCGTCCGGGTGGTGGAGGCCGGCAGCGGTTCGGGAGGCCTGACCACGGCCCTGGCCTACCAGGTGGGCGACACGGGGCGGGTCTACACCTTCGAGCGGCGTCCGGAATTCTACGAGCTTTCGGGAAAAAACCTGGAGGCGGCGGGCCTATCCCACCGTGTCGCCCGCTACAACCACGACATCCTCCAGGGGTTCGCCCCGGAAGGCATGGTTCCGGGCGATCCGGCCAGCGACCCGTCCGGGGCCGACGCCCTGTTTCTCGACGTGCGCACCCCCTGGGACCATCTGGAGCAGGTCGCCGCCGTGGTCTGTCCGGGCGCGCCCGTGGGATTTCTCTTGCCCACCACGAACCAGATCTCCGACCTGTTGCGGGGCCTGGAGACCGCGCCCTTCGAGGATGTGGAGGTGCTGGAGATCCTGGTGCGGCGCTACAAGCCCGTGGCCGACCGGCTGCGGCCCGAGGACCGCATGGTGGCCCACACGGGCTTTCTGATCTTCGCCCGCCATGCCGGGACGCCTTTCACCGGAAGCATTCCGGTGCTGGATCGGGTGCGCCGCACCCAGGAAAACCCGGACGACAACGCCCCCGACACCCCTGACGCAACCGCTACGCCCCATACGGTCGACACAGCCGAAGAGCCCCATGCGACCGACACATCCAATATGGCCGCGTCCGATCCGCCGCCATCGGGCGCCGACGCATAACGGGAGGGATGCTCGAGCGACGCTCCAGGCTTGCCAGGCAGTGTTTTTTTTGGTTCATTGCACCGACCCGTCGCCTTTTTCCCGTCTCATTGCGACTTCACCCCGCTTCTCACGCAAAACATGGCCCGCACGGCAGACAGGACTCCCATGCGTAAATCTCGAAGGGTCTCGGATTGTTGCCTGTCATCCACAGACGTTCCCGCCGAGCAGACGCTGCGCCGGGAACTTGAACGCAGCCGAAACGAGCATCGTCAGTTTCTGGAAACGCTGTTTTCAGCCATCCCCAGCCCGCTGTATTATAAGGATACCCAAGGCCGCTACCTGGGATGCAACACGGCCTTCGAAGGGCTTATCGGAAGGCCCAAGCAGGAGATCCTCGGTAAAACCGCATTCGAGCTCTATCCTCCGGATCACGCCTCCATCTATGACGCCCACGACCGCCGGATCTTTCTCGAAAACACCCCCGAACGCTATGAGGTGCAGGTGCGCGACACCGCCGGGGCCGATCATTACGTGATCCTCAGCAAGGCCCCCTTCACCTCCGCCGACGGCCAGGTGCTCGGACTGGTGGGTGTTGTGACGGACATCACCGTGCAGAAACGCCTGGAGGCGGATCTGCGCCGGGCCAGGGACGAGGCCGAGGCCGCAAACGCGGCCAAGACCGCCTTTTTGACCAACATGAGCCACGAGCTGCGCACCCCCTTAAACGGCATCATGGGCATGACCGAGATGCTTTTATCCGAAACGCCCGATCCCCAGAAGGCCGAATCCCTGCACATCATCCAAGACGCTTGCGCACGGTTGACGGCCATGGTCAACGATCTGCTGACCCTGTCCACCCTGATAAGCGCCCCCCCGGCAGGCCGTCGTGCGGACTTCGATGTCCGGGAGGCCCTGTCCCCGCTTTTCGCCTGGCTGGACCGCGAAGGGGGAAAAAAGGGCCTTGCGGTCACGACCCATATCGCCCGGGAGGTTCCCCGTGCGGTGACCGGCGACATGGACCGGTTCCGGCAGGTGGTCCTGAATCTGCTGGAAAACGCCCTGCAGTTCACCCCTGCCGGGAGGATCGAGGTCGCCGTCGACATCGGCTATCACGCACCGCCACAAGGGGAAGTCCTGCTCATGATCCGCGTGTCGGATACCGGGGTGGGCATCGCCCCGGAAATGCGTGAGTCCGTGTTCGAGGATTTCGTCCTGGCCGAGGACATCCTGACCAAGCGCTTCGGCCGGACGGGCATGGGGCTTTCCATCTCCCGGCGGCTGGCCCGGGCCATGGGCGGCGACGTCACCGTGGAGAGCACGCCCGGACAGGGCAGCGTGTTCACCTTCGAGGCCCGCCTGCCCCTGGCGAGACCCTGATCACGGCAGAAAGGCGCCCCTCCCGCCCGCATGCCGCGCCCTCTCCTGCGAAAGCCCCCTAACCCTGCGCCCGCCCGGCCTTCTTTTCTTGTCTTGCTTTTTTGTGGCGAGAGGGTTAATTGACCCGTTTTTTAAGCTAGAATCCACAAAACCCCTTTTTCGTCTGCCATGAGGAGTCGCCGATGACCCGCAAGGACCGCACCGAGGGCATCTACAGCCGTCGCGAGGTGCTCGATGAATCCGAGCGCCGCCAATATTACCAGATCCAGATCAAGGATCTTCTGACCTACGCCTACCGGTATTCCGAGGATGTCAAAAAACGCTTCGACCGGGCCCAGTTCCAGGTGGGCAAATTCAAGACCCTCTCGGACCTCAAGCATATCCCCATCCTCAAGAAAAAAGAGCTCATCTTTTTGCAGTCCATGGGACCGCGCCTGGGCGGCCTTTTGACCAAGGACATGGGAGAGCTGCGGCGCATCTTTCTGTCCCCCGGCCCCATCTTCGATCCCGAAGACCGCGACGAGGATTACTGGGGATGGACCGAGGGCTTTTACGCCTCGGGATTCCGCTCCGGCGACCTGGTCCAGGTGACCTTCAACTACCACCTGACCCCGGCCGGGCTCATGTTCGAGGAGCCCCTGCGCAACCTGGGGTGCGCCGTGGTGCCCGCCGGTCCCGGCAACTCCACCACCCAGCTTGAGATCATGCAGAAGCTGCGGGTCACGGGCTACGTGGGCACCCCCTCCTACCTCATGCACCTGGCCCAGAAGGGCGAGGAGGCGGGGCTCAACCTGCGCAAAGACCTGTATATGGAAGTGGCCTTCGTCACCGGGGAAAAGTTCTCGGAAAAAATGCGGGCCAACCTGGAAAAGAAATTCGACATCATCATGCGCCAGGGCTACGGCACGGCCGACGTGGGATGCGTGGGCTATGAGTGCTTCCACAAGACGGGCCTGCACATCGCCAACCGGGCCTTCGTGGAGATCTGCCATCCCGACACCGGCATCCCCCTCAAGGACGGCGAGGTGGGCGAGATCGTGGTCACGGCCTTCAACAAGACCTATCCCCTCATCCGCCTGGCCACCGGGGACTTGTCCTACATCGAGCGCGCCCCCTGCGCCTGCGGCCGCACCTCGCCGCGCCTGGGCAACATCGTGGGCCGCGTGGACACCACCGCCCGCATCAAGGGCATGTTCGTCTACCCGCATCAGGTGGAGCAGGTGATCAGCCGCTTCGAGGAGATCAAGCGCTGGCAGATCGAAGTCACCAACCCCGGCGGCATCGACGAGATGAATCTGGTCATCGAGGCCAGCAACTTCAAGCGCGAGGAAGACCTGCTGCACAAGTTCCGGGAACGGATCAAACTGCGCCCCTCCCTGACCGTGCTCGTGCCCGGCACCCTGCCGCCGCAGATCCGGCCCATCGAGGACAAACGCAAGTGGGATTAGCGCCGCGTCCCGCGTACGACGCCCTTTGCCGTAGCGCCGCCCCGGTCTTCCCGTGCGGGAACGCCGGGGCGACGCGGCGGATGACGAAAGACCGCCTCCCGGCCCGCATGTTCCGGCTGGCGGGCTTTTTGTCGCTTTTCGCGCTTTTTCTGGCCGGATGCGCCGGAAAATCCGCCACCTCACGCCCCCAGGCCCTGGCGGCCATGCCCGACGGCTTCGCCGCCCGGGCCGGGGCCGTGGCCCAGGGAACCTTTCTTGACCGCACCGGCCGCCCCCTGGCCGGAAACGACCTGTCCCGGACCGTCGCCCCATACGACTACATCCTGGTGGGCGAGTCCCACCCCAGCGCCTGCGACCACGCCGCCCAGGCCGCCGTATTGGCCGCGCTCCTTGACGCCGGACAGCGTCCGGCCATCGGCCTGGAGATGGTGGACGTCACCCGGCAGGACATGCTTGCCGCCTTTCAGGCCGGGAAACTGGCCGTGGCCGATCTGCCCCGGGCCCTGGACTGGAAAAAAAACTGGGGATTCTCCTTCTCCCTGTACGCCCCGATCTTCGAACTGGCCGCCCGGCACGGCCTGCCGGTCTACGCCCTGAACCTGCCTTCGGAACTGGCAAGGCGGGCCGGGGGGCGCGGCGTCACATCCCTGAATCCCTCGGAGAGCGCCCTTTTGCCCGGAGCGATTCTCCCGGCAGGCGAAAAGGCCACGCAACGCCTGACCGCATTTTTCGCCGAGCACGCGGCCATGATGCCCCACGCCCCCAAATCCGGCGCCCCGGCAGGCGACGTCAGCGCGGCCCGCCTGCGCTCCTTCCTGAGCGTGCAGGCCTTGTGGGACACCCAGATGGCCTTTGCGGCCGTGGCCGCCCAGGCCCGAAGCGGCCGCCCGGCGCTGATCCTGGCTGGCGGCGGGCATGTGGAGTTCGGCGACGGCATTGCCGCCCGCATCCGCCGCCTGGACCCGGACGCGGCCATCCTGACCATCATGCCCTGGCGCGGCGGCCTTGATCCAGAACCAGGCGAGGCCGATCTCTTCTTCTACTGTCCCCTGGTCTTTCAAAGCCGACTGGGATTTTCCCTGGAGATGTCCGACACCAGCGGGAAAACGCCCGCCCCGGCCCTAGTGACCGCCGTTGCGCCAGGTTCCCGGGCCGAGGCCGCCGGGGTTTTGCCCGGCGACGCCATCGTCGCTGTGGCGGGCAGGCCGGTGAGCTCCCTTTTGGACCTGCACAAGGCGGCCATGGACGCCGGACGGGAGAAAACGCCGCTACGTCTGACCGTGCTCCGGGGCGGCGAATCCCTGGACCTCTCCGTCGAGCTGCCCGAACGGCCATGAACCGCTGCGCCGCCCGCCTGCGCCGTGACCTCCCGGCCCGGACCACAGCGCCAACCGCACCCAGAACCGCACATGCCCGAACTGCCTGAAGTGGAAACCATCGCCCGGGGCTTATCGCCCGGCCTCACAGGCCGAACCGTGGCCGACGCCCGGTTTTTGTGTCCCACGGTGCTGGCCGACTGCCCCAGCGGCGACGCCTTTCGCGACGGCGTCCGCGGCTGCCGCATCCGGGCCGTGCGCCGCCGGGCCAAGCTGCTCATCCTCGACCTGGACCCGGCCCCGGGCCGGACGGACGCCGCCCATGTGGCCGTGCATCTCAAGATGACCGGACGGCTATGGATCGGCGAGGCCGCCAGCGCGCCGCCCAAACATACCCGCTTCCAGCTCTTTTTGGACAACGGGCAGGCCCTTTTCTTCCAGGACCAGCGCCGCTTCGGCAACTGCCGCCTGCTGGCCGACCTCGCCTCCTGGCCTTTTTATGCCGCCCTGGGGCCGGAGCCCCTGGAGACCGATCCCAAGATCCTGGCCGCGCGGCTCGGAAAAAAGACCGCCCGCATCAAGGCCCTTTTGCTCGACCAGACCGTGGTGGCCGGGGTGGGCAACATCTACGCCGATGAATCCCTCTTCCTGGCGGGCATCCGCCCGGACGCCCGGGCCTGCGACCTCACCCCGGCCCGGCGCAAAAAACTCTTCGCCGTCCTGCAACAGGTGCTGACCCGGGCCATCGCCGCCGGGGGCAGCACCATCCGCGACTACCGCACCCCGGAGGGCCTGGAAGGCGGCTTCCAGAACGACTTTGCGGTCTACGGCCGGGGAGGCGAACCCTGTCCGACCTGCGGCACGCCCCTTGCCGTCGCCAAGGTGGCCGGGCGGACCTCCACGTATTGCCCCCGGTGCCAGGGGTGACTTGTCCGGCCGTCGGGGCTACCATGCGCCGCCGCGCCGGTCGTCCACGGCCGCCATGCCTATGAACGAACACGCCAAACAGATCGCCAAGGACGTCTCCATCGTCGGAGGCGCGACCCTCGTCAGCCGCATCCTGGGCTTTTTCCGGGATGTGATCCTGGCCTCCGTGCTTGGTGCGGGCATGTACGCCGACGCCTTCTATGTGGCCTTGCGCCTGCCCAACATGCTGAGGCGGCTTTTCGCCGAGGGCTCCATGACCATGGCCTTCGTGCCCGTATTTTCAAACCTGCGCGAGACCGAGGGCGACGAGGCGGCCTTCGCCATGGCCCGTTCGGCCCTGGTCTGGCTGCTCGGCATCCTGTCGGTCATCACCGTCCTGGCCATCTTTTTCGCCGAGCCCGTCACCCGGCTCATCGCCCCGGGTTTTGCCTCCAAGCCCGAACTGTTCGCCCTGACCACGGATCTGGTGCGCATCGTCTTCCCCTATATCATCCAGATCTCGGCCGTTGCCCTGTGCATGGGCGTGCTCAATTCCATGGGCCATTTCCTGGCCCCGGCCCTGGCCACCTCGGAACTCAACACGGCCATCATCCTGGGGGCCGGCGTAGCCTGGGTCTTCGGCCTGGACCCGGCCTACGTCCTGGCCTGGTCCGTGCTCGTGGGCGGTTTCGGACAATGGGCCATGCAGCAGCCGTGGATGCGCAAATACGGGTTTCGCTGGCGCGGCCCCTTCCGGCTCAAAGACCCAGGCGTCATCAAGATGGCCAAGCTCATGATCCCCACGGCCTTCGGCGCGGCGGTCTACCAGCTCAACATCCTTTTGGGCACCCTCCTGGCCTCCTACCTCCCCACGGGCAGCGTGTCCTACCTGTACTACGCCGACCGGCTGGTGCAGTTCCCCCTGGGGGTCTTCGGGGTGGCCATCGGCACCGTGGCCCTGCCCAGCCTGTCCCGGTTGGCCACGGGCGGGCGCATGGACGAATACACCTCCACCCTGGCCGCCTCCCTGCGGCTGACGCTTTTCATCAGCCTGCCGTCCACGGCGGGACTTATCGCCCTGGCCCATCCCATGGTCGCCGTGCTTTTCGGCCGGGGGGCCTTTTCCCCCGAGGCCGAGGCCGCCACCTCCGCCGCCCTGGTGGCGTTTAGCGTGGGCCTTCCGGCGTTTGCCTGCGTGCGGCCGCTTTTTTCGGCCTACTACGCCCTTTCGGACACCAAGACCCCGGCCGTGACCGCCGCCGTGTGTCTGGCGGCCTACGCCGCCACGGGCTATGGCCTCATGGGCCCCATGGGCCATGTGGGGCTGGCCCTGGCCACCTCCGTCTCCTCGTGGCTCAATGTGCTCATCCTGTGGATCATGCTGCGCAAAAAAATCGGTCCCTTTTTCCCCCTGGACAAAACCCTGGCCGTGGGCCTTGGCCTGAGCCTGTGCATCGGCGCGGCCGCCTACGCGCTGTCCGGGTTTCCCGTCCTGTCCCTGGTCCTGATCCTGCCCCTGGCCGCGGCCTACATGGCCGTCAGCGCCCTTTTCGGGGTGGAGGAGGCCCGGATGGTGACCGGACTGGCCAAGCGCCTCGTCCCCCGACGGTTCCGTAAAAAAACATCCTAAAGGACACCCGCCGTGACCACCCTTGAAATCGCCATTGCCTTTTTGACCCTGGCAGGCCTTGAAATCGTGCTCGGCATCGACAACATCGTCTTCATCGCCATCATCACCAACAACCTGCCCGACGCCATACAATCCAAGGCCCGCAAGATCGGGCTGCTTCTGGCCATGGGCACGCGCATCGCGCTGCTCTTCGCCATCACCTGGGTCATGCGCCTGACCGCGCCGCTTTTTACGATCATGGAGCTGGACATCTCCGGCCGGGATATGATCCTGCTCGCCGGCGGGCTTTTCCTCATCGCCAAGTCCACCTTCGAAATCCACGACAAGATCGAACACCGGCCCCTCGAGGACCACGCCGTGCAAAAGGTGCTGACCTTCCGTTCGGCCGTGACCCAGATCGCCCTTTTGGACATCATTTTCTCCCTGGATTCGGTCATTACCGCCGTGGGCATGGTGGGGCAGATATGGATCATGGTCTCGGCCGTCGTGGCGGCGGTCCTGGTCATGATGGTCTTCGCCGACACGGTCAGCCGCTTCGTTCATCGCCACCCCACCATCCAGATGCTGGCCCTGTCGTTTCTGATCCTCATCGGGGTGTTCCTGGTGGCCGAGGGACTGGGCAAGCACATCGACCGGGGCTACATCTACTTCGCCATGTTCTTCTCGCTTCTGGTGGAATTTTTGAACATGCGCATGCGCAAGACCCAGGCGTCGTAGGGGAATTGGGCAGGGGGGAGGCCTCCGGCGGCCAAAGGGGCAAGCCCCTTTGGAAACCCCAAACGGGGGAGCAGAGACCGGACGGTTTTTTTACGATGGCTGCTGAACCGGGACGGACAGGCCGGGCGACGGGTTTGCGCATGGCGCGGCAGGCAGGCCCGAGCGAAGCGACGCATGGCCTGACGCCGCGCCGTGTCGCAGGCCCCGAGCCCGGCCGACCAAACGAATATCCGAGATGGGTCGTTTTATGGAAAGCCCCGCCCCGAGCACTGACGCCATACATACAGCCCGCGCCCTCTTCCCCCGGGGACTTTCCCAACCCGAATCGGGCTGGCGGTTCTCCCTGGACGCGCTTTTGCTCGGCGCCTTCGCCTCACCCAGGCCCGGGGCCAGGGTGCTGGACCTGGGCTGCGGCTGCGGCCCGGCAGGGCTGTGGCTGCTATTGCGCGACGCGTCTCCTGGCGTCACAATGACCGGTCTGGACATTTCCCCGGACATGGTCCGGGCGGCCGGGGAAAACGCCGCCCGCCTTGGCCTCTCTGATGTCTTTTCGGCCCATGTCCTGGATGTCCGGGACGTTCGCGCCCGGGCCGCCGACCCGCCGCGCCAGGGGGCCTATCGCCCCGAACCCGAATCCTTCGACCACATCCTGTGCAATCCGCCCTACCGGCCCATGGGCGCAGGCCGGACAAGCCCCCATGCGGGACGCCACCTGGCCCGCTGCGAGTCCTTAGGCGCGCTCAGCGACTTCCTGTCGGCGGCGGCCTTTCTCCTGGCCAACCGGGGCGGGCTGTCCGTGGTCTATCCGGCCTCCAGGCTGACCGGACTCATCACCGCCCTGACCGAAAAAAACCTCGAACCCAAAACCCTGCTGCCCGTCCTGTCCCGGCCGGACCATCCGGCCCGGCTGGTCCTCGTCTCGGCCGTCAAAAACGGCGGCCGGGAACTGGCCGTCCTGCCGCCCCTGGTCCTGTACCGGGAGGCCGACGGGTCAGACGACCTGGACGCTGGCGCGCCCCGCCGCCTGTCCGAGACGGCCCTGGCCTTTTGCCCCTGTCTGGCGGCCAATCCCTGAAAAGCCCGCGCCCCACGGCCCCCGCGCCTTCACGGCACAGCCCTATCCGGGATCGATATCCTGTTTAGAATGAGTCGGTTGCGGGTTGGAAGCGGGCCGCAGCCCCCCTCTCTCAGGCTGGCGGCGTGGCGGGAGGCGAAGCGGACGGATCGCCGGGCCGCGAAGCGGACGGATCGCCGGGCCGCAAAGCGGACGGATCGCCGGGCCGCGACATGCCGAGCCTGTCCTGGATATCCGTCACGGCGCGTTCGATGTCGTCGTACATATGCCGCTCCCCCACCAGGTCGGCCATCCCGTTTTTGCCGAACATGGCCGCGACGTTCGGGGCGAGGTCGGCAAAGGCCAGCAACACGGAGGCCTTTTTGAGATCCCGGGCCAGGGCCAGGAGCATGTCGGCGGAGGTGATGCACAGCCGCCGGTTGGCCTTGAGTTGCAGGACCAGGGCCCGGGGCGTGGCCGAGCCCGCGCAAAAATCCATGACCGCAGCCTGAAATTTCCCGGCGTTGGCGAAAAAAAGCGCCCCCTCCATCCGCAGCACCCGGATTCCGGGGACTTCCCTGGCCCGGGGATGCTGGCGCGCGCTCACCCAAATGACCCCGCAATCCCTGATCTCCCCCATGACGGAGAGATCGATGGTGCTGGCGAAAAAAAGAAGACACGCCAACGAGGCAAAAACCGCCAGCATAAGTCCGGGCAGGATGTCGAGCACCACCACGCCGCCAAGGGCGATCAGGCACAGCACGAATTCGTAGCCACTTTGGCGGAAGTAGCGCCGCACCTCGGACACCTTCATCAGCCTGGCCACGGCGTGCATCACCACCGCGCCCAGGATGGCCTCGGGAAGCCCGTAAAAAAGTGGGGTGAAAAAACACAGGGTCAGTCCGACCATCAGCGCGGCCACCCCCGAGGAGACCTTGCTCCTGGCCCCGGCGGCGACGTTGACGGCGGTGGAGGACATGCTGCCCCCGGCCAGGATTCCCCCTACCAGGGCGCTGCCCAGATTGGCCGCCCCCAGGGCCGTCAGTTCCCTGTCGGCCTCGACGCGCAGCCCGAACCGTGCCGCGGAGTGCTCCGCCGCGCCCAGGGCCTGGGAAAAGGCTACCAGGGCCAATCCGGCCGCCGCCGGGGCCAGGGCCTTCAGGTCGGCCGCATGGACTGTGGGAAAGGCCGGGGACGGCAGACCGGCGGGGAAGGCCTGGACCGTGTCCACGCCGAATTCCGGGCCCAGATCGAACAGCCGGGAGGCCACGATCCCCAGGACCAGGATGCACAGCCCGGTCGGCAGGCGCGGGACGAGCCTTTCAAAGAAAAACAGCATGGCCAGGGCAGCAAGGCCCACGGCCATGGTGACCGGATTGCAGTGTCCCATATGCTCGGCCAGATGCACGACCTGCATGAACATGTCGCCGTGACCGCGCGGCAGCCCTAAAATCTTATGCAACTGGCTGGCGGCGATGTAGACGGCCAGACCGAAGATGAATCCGGTCATCACCGGCTTGGACAGAAACGCGGTGACGCGCCCAAGCCGCAAAAGGCCCGCCGCAAGGAAGATGGCCCCGGCGCAGAGCACCAGAAGGGTTGTGAGCGCGACATACCGGGCCGGATCGCCTCCGGCCAGGGGGGCGATGATGGCCGCCATCATGATGGATTCGGACGAGGTGGCGGCGCAGACCATAACGGGACTGCCGCCCAGGAGAAAATACAGCGGCAGGGAGGCCAAAAGCGTGTACAGGCCCGCCTGGACCGGCATTCCGGCCATGCCCGCATAGGCCAGGGCCTCCGGCGCCAGCACGCCCCACAGCGTCAGCCCGGCCAGGATGTCCGCCCCCGGGGAGACGACGCCCATGCCCGGGAGCCTGTGCAACGCCTGCCGCATGCGCCGCTTCACATCCAATGCCCGGCCTCCATGCCTTGTCCGCGTTGTCCTCGCCGCATGCGCCGCTTTCGCGTCAGCGGAAACGGTGTCCGCTGGCCCCCGGCCGGGTGGCGCATCCCTCCCGGAGCGGCCCCTCGCCCTTGTGTTGCGTCCCTTAACAAATACGTCGGTATGTTTTATGAAATGATATGCATTTCAAACTGTCGCCTTCAAACGTCAGGCGTCCCCCTTTTACGGACACAACGCTAGACGCGCGTCCGGCGCAACGCTTTGCCCACGCCGATCTGCATCAGATCCTCGCCGATGATCAATCGGCCGTCAAACCCCTTCTGGGCCTGCCGCAGGCGCGCCACCGGGGTGTTTCCGGGACCGATATGGCTTAAGACCAGGGTTTTGGCCCGGCACGACGCCGCGACCTTTCCCACGTCGTCGAGTGCGGTGTGGGCCGAAAGCACATGTTGATACAGGGGCCAGGCCGGGTCGCCCGGCTTGGCGCCCTTGAAGGAGCCTTCCACCCAGATGTTGTCGATGATCTCATGCACCAGCACGTCGCAGCCCTGGGCGAGCTTTTGCAAGTTGCCCTTGGTGTCGGGACCGGTGTCGCCGGAGATGACCACCGATCCGTCCTCGGTGTCGAAGCGGAAGGCGAAGGACGGATAGACCTGGGCATGGTCCACCAACACGGCGGACACCTTGACCAGATCGTCGCTGTAGATGGGAAAGGGATCCATGGCCGGACAGGTCTCGGCCCGGGTCCAGGTCTTGGCCGGGTCCGGGACATGAAAGCCCGCGGGCCAGGGGACGCCGTCTGGGTCGCCGATCTCCTTGACGTCGATGATGTTCGGGATTTCGGGATAGTTCTCGTCGTGGGTGCAGTTGTTGAAGGTGGTGGCGAAGGCTTGCAGGATCAGGTCCGTGGTCTGCCGGATGCCCGGGGTCGGGGTGGCCTGCGGGGTGTCGACGCCGGCCATCTGCACCATCCCGTTATAACCGGAGACGTTTTCATCCAGCCGCCCCCGGTTGCAGGGGCCAAAAATCTTAAGCTTGTCGGGAACCCCGAATCCGGCCCTGGCCCCGATCTCCAAGAACGTGGGATAGTCGCCGAGGTGGTCCATGTGCATATGCGTAATAAAAACCGCCCGCACCTTGGCGAGGAAACTGGACAAATCCCCCTGAATGGTTTGACCGCGATACGTCAAGAATTTTCCATGGTTGAAGGCCTGGGCCATACGATGGGTCGCGCCGAACCCCAGGTCGATGACGTACATGGCGTCTCCGACCACGAGCACCTGGGAGGCGCTGGCCCGATCCGAGCCCGGCCACCACGTCATGCCGCCGGTCGTCCCCAAAAGCACCAACCGGGTGCGATGGTTCACGGCGTCGGCTTTCTTTTTCTGTCCGGCCGGATGCGCGTTCGCCAGGCGGCCGCCAAGTCCCACCATGAGCGGGGCCAGGGCCAAGGCCCCCATCCCCTTCAAAAGCGAGCGACGGTGAATCCTCGGCCCTTTCACATCCCTGATCGGCATGGAAACCTCCCCGTTTCGAATGGCTGACAGAGGAAATACGGTTCGGCAAGGATTGTATCCTACTCACGGGAGGCGGTCCATGGTCGCCCATATCGACGCTCCGATCAATGGGCGTTGCGACAGCGGCCATCGCATGACATCCGGCGGCGCAGGCCGATCCATCTGAATCCCCACCGGATTGTCCGAAAGGATCACGGCCGCCCCTGGGGAAACAGCACCTCGGGGCGCG
This sequence comes from Desulfolutivibrio sp., assembly GCF_036584575.1. Lineage (NCBI taxonomy): Bacteria > Pseudomonadati > Thermodesulfobacteriota > Desulfovibrionia > Desulfovibrionales > Desulfovibrionaceae > Desulfolutivibrio > Desulfolutivibrio sp. Next base: position 20,618 of record NZ_JAZHDB010000005.1, on the reverse strand, counting down.
GTTCCGGAAGCTCCAGGTCCGCAGCCTGGACGGCCTGGCGCATGGCCGCCGTGGCCACGGCAAGCCTGGCCAATTCGCTGCGATAGGGCACGGCGGCCTGGGCTGTTCCATCAACGTCTTCGTTTCCGGTCACAACATGCGGCGGACACGCCGCGAACATTCCCGCCGCCACCACCAGCACGAAAAGAAACCGTCTCATGGCCATCCCTCCGATCCGTTTCGGCCTCGCGTCCTGCGGCCCATCCGCCTGTGCGAGTCGCCATTGGATCCAAGGAAAGCCAGAAGCGTGCCGCAGGCTGAAAAGATCTGCAACATGCCGCCATATCGAACTTTTTTACGGATTGAGAGGGAACGCTCAAAAGCGTTCTGTCAGCGCGTTTGTGGCAGGAAGGCGAATTGCCGAAATATCACACCCGCGATCCCGGCCAGACGATATTTCGCAGGCAAACGAGAACGGCGCATCGCCGGGGCCGGATGCGCGACACAGGGGGGAACGCGCGCGGGCCGGGCGACAGGTTCGCAGGATCGGAAAAAATGCTCAGAAAACCACGCCTTCGAACCAATAGATCTTCGTTTCCGGATCCTTCCAGGCCGTTTCGGGAAGCCCGGCCTTGCGGCAGGTCTGGCGCAGAAACGTCAACCGGTCCCAACCCCATTCCACGGGCACCTGCGGCAAAAGCAGGCCGGAATGCATGCCGCGCCGCAGAAAGAGGCCATGCCGCCCCACCTCGATGCGCTCCGGGTCCGGACACGGGGCCAGGGGGCTTAGGACCGTGATCTCCACCTCAAGCCCTTCCAGTTCGGCCCGGGTCAACGGCGGAAACCGGGGATCCTCGAAGGCGGCTGCCAGGGCCATGTCGGCCACGTTGTCCCACAGGGGCCGGTCGGCCACGATATGCCCGATGCAGCCCCGAAGCTGGTCCCGGCGCTTGAGGGTGACGAAGACCCCATAGGGTTCGCGCAGCACATCCGCCGGTGGCTCGGGAACGCCGCTGTCGCGACCATCCAGGCGTTCCATGATGCGCCGCCACACCAATTCCTTAAGGGATTTTTTTTCCGTGTCCGTAAGGGAAAATCGGAACTTTTCCATGGCCTTTCACCTCACTGTGTCCTGCCAGATGCCGCCTCCGGGCCGGTCGGCGTGCATCTGGAACTCTCCTGTCACAGACTCAGAAAAGACGCGCACAGGCCCGCCCGGATCTCTTTTCCGTCACAGGCCCGGCGCTCCGGCCGAAACGCCCGGACAGACGCCCCATCACGACACCACATGCACCATTGCCCAAAAACCTCTTCCGGGCAAGACGCCAGGCAAGTCCGACTCCCATTCCAGACGGTCAACGGCGCCAAATCCCCGAATATTTACAAAATTGTCACAAGACCTTGACAAGGCCCTGTTCTGCTCGGTAACAGCACATGCATCTCTGGATATGACTCCTGTCAGAAACGCACGATCCCATGCGCCACCAGGATGGTTCAGCGCTTCCCGGTCCTGTAGAAACAAACCTCGACCTTGGGAGCTACTTGCATGCAGTTTGCCAAAAACGTCAAACTTTCCTGGAAGCTCGCCACCATCGGCGTGGCCTTCGTCCTCCCCCTGGCCGTCCTTTTGCTTCTCGCCATCCAAAACATCAACGGCCAGATAGCCTTCAGCCGTCTGGAAACGCAGGGCAACGACTTTCAGCGTCCCCTGGAAAAACTTCTGGAACACCTCCCCCGGGCCGCTTCCGATCCCGCCGCCGCCTCCCGGGTCGATCAGGCCTTTGCCGAACTGGCCGACGCCGCCAAGCGGCATGGCGAGGATCTGCAATTCACCGCCGAGGGCCTGGGCATCCGCAAGCGTTCCCACCTCGATCCCGCAGCCGTGGCCGCCAGATGGTCCCAGGCCAGGGCCAGCCAGGGCGATACGGCTGTTTTCAAGAAAAAGGCGACGGCCCTGGTGGATGACGTCATGGGCATGATCACCCATGCCGGGGACACCTCCAATCTGATCCTCGATCCCGACCTCGACAGCTACTACATGATGGATCTGACGCTTCTGGCCCTGCCCCAGACCCAGCGCCGCCTGGCCAACATCCTCGACTTCGGGGACACGGCCCTTGGCGGTCCCCTGTCCGAGGAGGATCGCCGCCGGTTCCACACCCTGGCCGAGATGCTCGCCGAGTCCGACTTTTCCCGCATCCTGGCCGACACCGAGACCACCCTCAACGAGGATCCGAACTTCTACGGCGTAAGCCCCCATTTGGCCCAAAACATGGCGGCGGGCCTGTCCCGCTATAAGGCCGCCACGGAGCCGTTTATCGCCCTGCTCACGTCCCTGGCCGCCGGTGAGCCGGTCACCCGGGAGGCCTTCCTGGCGTCGGGACAGGCCGCCCGGGACGCCGCCTTCCGCTATTGGGAGGTCTGCGCCGATGAGTTGGACACCTTCCTGGCCGTACGCATCGGCGACTACACCACCCGGCGCACGACCATGCTCGCGGCCACGGGCCTGGCCTTGATCCTGGCCACCTCCCTGGCCTACCTCATCGGCCGGGGAATCACCCGGACCATCACGGGAATGGTCGCCTACACCCGGGCCGTGTCCCACGGCGACCTGAGCGCGCAGTTGCAGGCCGGGGGCAGCACGGCCGAACTCAACCAGCTCCAAAACGATCTGGGCACCATGGTGGCCGCCCTCAAGGAGAAGCTGGGATTTGTCCAGGGCATTCTGGGCGGCATCACCATGCCCTGCCTGGTGGTCAATCCCGAAGGCCGCATCACCTATTTAAACACCCTTTTGTGCCATTTCATGTCCAAGGACAAATCCGCCGGGGAATACATGGGCATGCACATCAGCGACTTCTTCAAGGGCAACCGGGCCATCGCCGACCTGATCCTCAAAACCTTGACCGGCCGGACCCTCGTCACCAACCAGGGCTTTGAAGGAACCGACGCCCGCAACGAGCGTTTTTTCATCAAGATCGACGCCGCCCCCATCTTCGATCTGGAAAACCGCGCCCTGGGCTGCTTCGCCCAGTTCGCGGTGCTCACGGAGGTCAAGCGCCAGGAAGAAACGCTGGTGGAAACCAACAAGGTCATCTGCGAAACCGCCGACCAGGCCGGGGCCATCGCCTCCGAGGTGGCGGCGGCGGCGGCCGAGCTGTCCCTGGTGGTGGAGCAGACCGGCAAGGGCATGGGCATCCAGCGGGCCCGCACCGGCGAGACGGCCACGGCCATGCAGCAGATGAACGCCACGGTGCTGGAGGTGGCCAAAAACGCCTCCGGGGCCGCCGAGCAGGCCGAACGGACCATGCGCAAGGCCCGGGAAGGGGCGGACACGGTGCACCAGTCGGTCACGGCCATCGGCCGGGTGAAAAACCAGACCGACATCCTCAAGGCCCGCATCGCCACGCTGGGGGAACAGGCCGCCGGGATCGGACGGATCATGAACGTCATTTCCGACATCGCCGACCAGACCAATCTTTTGGCCTTAAATGCGGCCATCGAGGCTGCCCGGGCCGGAGAGGCCGGACGCGGCTTCGCCGTGGTGGCCGACGAGGTGCGCAAGCTCGCGGAAAAGACCATGCACGCCACCACGGAGGTGGGCGACTCCATCACCGCCATCCAGGCCGGGGCCAAGGAGGCGGTCAGCGGCATGGACGAGGCCACCCGGGCCGTGGCCGAGGCCACCCGGTTGGCCGACCATTCCGGCGTGGCCCTGCAGGAAATCATGGAGCTGGCCGGACACACCAACGACCAGGTGCGCTCCATCGCGGCCGCCGCCGAGGAGCAATCCGCCGCCAGCGAACAAATCCACCGGGCCGTAGACGAGGTCAATCACGTGGCCGAGGAGACCGCCCAGGGCGTGGACCGTTCCATGCGGGCCGTGGAGCAATTGGCCTCCCAGGCCGAGGCTCTGGACCATCTGATCCGCAACATCGGCGGCGACTCCTGCCTCCCGGCCTGAGGCCCATGTCCCGCAAACGTTGCGCGGCCCGGCGAGAATCCCCGCCGGGCCGCGCATGATCGGCTTCAGGCTTTTTCAGTCCGCAAACATCAGGACCGGCCGCGATCAATTCGCGATATCAGAAATGCGAATCAGCGAATGCCGCGTTGGTTGAAAAAGGGTCCGTATTTTTTGTCCACGCCCTTGATGTGCCCCACCAGCCAGTCCTTGAGAAAACGCATGACATCCATGGTCAGGGACGTTTTGCCAGCCTTGAAGGCGCTTTCAAATTCCAAAACCTTCGCGACAAATCGCTCATGTTCTTTTTTGTGGTTGAGGTAGCCGGGATATTTGTATTTCTCCATATACCCCTCTTCCACGCCGAAATGCTCCACCGTATAATTTTTCAGGGCGCCCACCAGGCCTGCCAGCACCTTCACGCCCTTCCCCGCCCGCATGGCCTCATGCAGGCCGTTGATCATGTCCACCAGCACCTTGTGCTGGCCGTCGATCTCGTCGATGTTCACGGACAACGACTCGTCCCAGGCCAGCATGGGGCCGTCGCCGTTGCCGCCGGGCTTGGCCGGCCGCCCCGGGAGGGCGGCCGCCGGTCGCGGGGTGCGGCTTGGGGCCGGGAGCGACGAAGGGACACGCCTGGCGCCGCGTGAGGCCGACCCCGTGCCCGAGGCCTCGCCGCCCATTTCGCTGATGACCGCGTCCAGCTCTCCGGCCAGTCGGGACAGTTCGTCCAGGGCCGCCGCCGCAGCCGCCATGTCCTCGACCGTGGTCCCGGCGATGCCGTTGACCTCCTCCACCGCCCGGTGAATCTCCTCGCTGGCGGCGGACTGCTCCTCCGAGGCCGTGGCGATGGACAGAACCTGCCCGGCCGTGTCGTCCACGATGGCCACGATCTCGTCCATGAACCGTCCGGATTCCTCGGCCGCCTGGGTGCTCTCCACCACCCCCAAGGCGGCCGCCTCCACGGCGGCGATGTTTTCCTTGGCCTGCTTCTGGATGTCGCCCACGGCCTGGCCCACCTCGCTCGTGGCCTGCATGGTCTTTTCCGCGAGCTTGCGCACCTCGTCGGCCACCACGGCGAAGCCGCGTCCGGCCTCTCCGGCCCGGGCGGCCTCGATGGCGGCGTTTAACGCCAGGAGGTTGGTCTGGTCCGCGATGTCGTTGATGACGCTTATGACCTGGCCGATGCCGTCGGCCTGCATGCCGAGCTGGCCCATGGTCTCTTTGAGGGCCAAAATCCGCTCCTCAATGCTGGCGATGGAGGCCACGGCCGAGCGCACGCCGTCGGCCCCGGTCTGGGCCTTCTCTTTGGCGCGACCGGCGCTTTCCGCAGCGCCCGAGGCGTTTCTCGCCACCTCCAGCACCGTGGCGTTCATCTCCTCCATGGCCGTGGCCGTTTCGGCCATGCGATCCCGTTGGTGGTTGGCCCCCCGGTTGACCTCCTCTACCTGCCCGGACAACTGGGCGGCGGCCTCGGTGAAACTCACGGAGACCATCTTGGCCTGGGCGGCCGCCAGGGCCATCTTCTCCAGCACGGCCTGGGCCTTCGTCTCATGCTCCCGGGCCTGTTCCAGGGCCGAGGCGGTCTCGGCGGCGCTTTGCAGCGCCTCCTGCTCCTTGCCCCGGGCCGTGTCCATGAGTTCTCCAAGCCGGGTCACCATGTTCACCATGGAATCCTTGAGGGCCAGGAGCTCCTGCCGGAACTCCCCCTTGATTCCGGCAGACAGATCGCCTCCGGCCACGGCCCCGGCATAGTCGCGAAGCCGGACCAAAGGGGTGGTGATATTGCGGGTAATGCTTACAATGACGAAAAAGAGGAGGATCACGCCAAAGACCACCCCCACGGCCTGGGTCGCAAGCAAAAACCCCACCTTGGCCTCGGATTCGGACTGCATGAATTTGACCGCGTCGTCCATGGCCGCCACCACACCCTCGCCGCCTTCCAGAAAACGCCGTACGGCCTGGGGGTCGGGCGCATCCAGGCAGGCCTTGAGCTCCCGCCCGAAATCATCCCATTTGGCCCTGACCTGGCGCAACTTTTCCGCGGCCTGCGCCGTGGCGGCAGGCACTTTTGCCGTTCCCCCTGTCGGCGACAGCCCAAGGGGGGCGTTCCCCGAAGAGGTCAGGGCGGCAAGAGTGGTCTCGAAGACCTGCACTTGGTCGGTAATGGTGCGTTGCGGGTCTGCCGTGGGGAGTCCCTGTTTTTTTACATCCAGATAATGCAGGACGTTTTTCGAAATCTTCTCCACCAGCATGCGCTGTCGACCAGCCAGATTGACTACCAGGGCGTCGGTCTTCTGGGCCGAAGTCAGCCACCAGGTCGCCCCAAACATGACAACAACGATGCTAAAAACAGCCACAACAGAGAAAATAAGTCTTTTCCCAATGCTCATACAACACCTCATGTTTCTGTGGAAAAGGGGAAAGGTCGGAAAGGACAAAAAAAGAAATGATCCATGCGGCAGCAAATCCTAGGAAACGACCTGGGCAGAGAACTTCCTGGAAGAGCCCGCAGCGGCGCATGGTCCGAATCTACCAAGGTCCGGAATTATAGCAAGGCTGTCCGAAGGCGGAAGGCCGTACGCACGCGAATGCCGTTCGAACGCCATCCGCTTGAAACAGAGCAAAATACTATACTTTGAGTGGGGAACCACAAATCCGAAAAAATTTCATCCGTTCAAAGCCCCCCGGGAAAGACCGCCGCATTCGGGCGCGTCCCTGGCGCAACAAACCACGCTCCTGCGCAGCAGGCGCGAAAGCCCGTCAACCGCCTCCGGCCGCCGCCAGTCGCCGGTCAGGCGAAGAGAACCCCCGCCGCCGTAAGCGCCGTCTCCATATCCGCATCGGACAGGCGCAATCGCGATTGCAGAATCAGTTTCTCCTGCCCCGGATCGAAAAGCGGATAGTCGCTGCCGAAAAGGATGCGCTCCTTGGGATGGCGGTCGTAGATTTCGCGCAGGGTCGCGTCGTCCAAAAAGGCCAGGGTGCTCGAGGTGTCGATGTAGACATCCTGGCCGATGAGGTGCGTCAGGGCCCACTGCCAATGCCGGTAGCCGCCCATGTGCGCGGCGATGATGACAAGTTCCGGGAAATCGCGGTGGATGGCCGCCACCTTCATGGGGCAGGAGTTGTTCTGCTCGGGCGGCAGCACGTCGCCCACATGGAGCATGACCGCGAACCGGCCGCTGATCATCTCAAAGATCGGCCACAGCCGGGGATCGTCCAGCCGAAAGCCCTGGAAGTCGGCGTGCAGCTTGATGCCCCGGATTCCGGCCCGCTCCAGGCGGTCGAGTTCGGCGGCGATGTCCGGATAATCGGGATGCAGGGTGCCGAAGGCCCGCACCCGGGGGTTCTCCCGTTCCAGCGCCATGGCCCAATTGTTGGCCGGGATGACCTGGGCTGGAGACGTGGCGGCGCTATGCACCACCACCCGGTCGATGCCGCCGACCGTCGCCCTGGCCAGAAGATCCTCGATCAGGCCGTTTCCCACCGGAGGGATGCCGTAGTGGTCATTGAGTTGGGCGATGACTTTGTGGGCGATCTTGGGATGATAGGCGTGCGTATGAATATCGAAGGTCAACAACGTTTCCATACCTCGGTTAGGCGTTTTGGTTTTCCCAAAAGCGGATCACGTTTCAAACGCAAACGCGCCGCCAGGGACATGTCTCGGGAAATTTCGGGGTGACGGTGGGTCAGGGCGCGGGGTCACTCTGGAACAGGGCCTTGAGCCAGTCCGGCACGGCCACCGGCCTGCCCTGGGGATTGACGCAGGCATGCTGGGTCTGGCCCACGGCCAAAAGCGTCGCGCCGTCCGGCGGGCCAAAGACCTGATACGTGAAAAGGATGGAGGCCCGGCCCCATTCGCGCACCGCCGTGCGCACCAGGATCTCCTCGTCGTAGCGGGCGGACTTGATGTAGCGCAGGTGCATCTCCCGCACGGGCAGGACGATGCCGCGCTTTTCCACGTCGCCGTAGCCCATGCCCCGCTCCCGGATGAACTGGCCGCGGGCCCGTTCGAACCAGTGGGGGTATTCGCCGTAATAGGCCACGCCCATCATGTCCGTCTCGCCGTAGGACACCCGGAACCGGTGCCAGGCGTCGGGAAGCGGAAACTGGTCGCGCTTGAGGATCATGCCCGGCGTCCGGCCCGGTCCAGGGCGAAGTCCAAAAGATCAAAGCCCTGCTCCACCACAAGGCCCGTGCCAGCGGCCAGGGCCTCGGTGAAGGCCGGGGCGGGCTGGGCCGAAAGGCCCTCGCGCCACAGGACGAAGGGCACGGGATCGGTGGTGTGGGTCTTGACGGCGATGGGCGTGAAATGGTCGCAGGCCGTCAAAAAGACCGTCTCCGTCCCGGCCAGGGCCTCCCGCAGGGGCCCCACCACCAGCCGGTCGAAACGTTCCACGGCCTCGACCTTGTCCGCCGCCTGTCCGCCGTGGCCGCACTCGTCCGGGGCCTCCACATGCAGGAACACGAAATCCCCCCGGGTCAGAAAGTCCAGGGCCGCCGCGACCTTTCCGGCGTAATTGGTGTCCAGAAGCCCCGTGGCCCCGGGCACGTCCACGACCTCCATCCCGGCCGCCCGGCCCAGGCCCTTGACCAGATCCACGGCCGAGACCACAGCCCCGCGCAGGCCGTATTTCTCCTCGAAGGACGGCAGGCGCAGCGTGCCGCCCTGGCCCCAGGGCCACACGGCGTTGGCCCGCGAGCCATGGTCGGTCACGGCCAGGACCGTGGCGGCCTTGGCCATGAACTCCCACAGGATGGGGCTTTGCCGGAAAAGGGCCAGATCCTCGGCGATGGGCTTGTCGGTGATGTCGTGGGGCGGCCGCACGGCCATGGAGGCCTCGTAGCTTTTCACGCCGCCCTTTTCGGCCCCGGCCTTGAGCACCAGGATATGGCGGTACTGCACCCCGGGATAGACGGACATGTCGATGCCCGCGCAGGTTCGCGACAGCCCGGCCACGATCCGGTGGGCGGTCTTGGTGTCGATGTGCCCGGCGGAATAATCGCGCATGACCCCGGCGTCGGAAAACTCGCTCACCGTGACCAGGTTCAGGCGAAAGATCAGGTCGTCGGGCCAGGTGACCAGCCCCATGGCCGCCGCCTCGATGGGCCCCCGGCCGGTATGGTGTTTGGCCGGGTCGAAGCCGAGCAAGGCCATGTTGGCCACGTCGGACCCGGGCGGCATGCCCTGGGGGATGCTGCGGCACAGGCCCACCACGCCCGAGGCGGCCATGGCGTCCATATGCGGCGTGTGCGCCGCCTCAAGGGGCGTTTTCCCGCCCAGGGAGTCCACGGGCCAGTCGCCCATGCCGTCGGCCAAAAGGAATATGCATTTCATGGTCGCACGCACCTTGCCCGGGAAGTTTCGGGGTGGTTCAACGGAATGTGGCCGGACGCCGGGTCCGGCCACGGAATTCGCGACACGTCGCCGGAGGAAGGCCTCCGGCCGCCAAAGGGTTTCACCCTTTGGAATCCCATAACGATTTCAGAGCGTTGCCTCTGGCGCACAGGCCACTTGACGAAACGGCATACGCCCAAGTCCGGGCGGCGTCAAAGCACCCGGTAGTGCACGGTTTCCGGGCGCAGAAAGGGCATGGCGTCCACGGCCTCGATGACCCGGCGCACGGCCCGCACCGACGCGGCATGGGTCAAAAAGACGATGGGCACGACCCCCGTCTCGGGATCGCCCTTTTGCACGGCCTGATAGATGCTGATCCCCTCCTCGCCCATGACCTTGGAGATGGCGGCCATGACCCCGGCCCGATCCTCCACGTTGAAGCGGATAAAATGGCGGCACACGGCCTCATCGGGGTCCAGGATGTCGGCCTCGGGCAGGGATTCTTCCAAAAACCCGGTGTTGTTGGGGAGGTGTCCGGGCCGGGCCAGGGCCAGGATGTCGGCGGCCACGGCGCTGGCCGTGGGCAGGCCGCCCGCGCCCTTGCCGTGCAGCAGCATGGGCCCCGAGGCGTCGCCCTCCAGGCGGATGGCGTTGAACGCCCCCTGCACGTTGGCCAGGAGGTAGTCCCGATGCACCAGCATGGGGCAGACCCCGGCGTCGAGGCTGCCGCCCACCCGGCGCACCTGTCCGATGAGCTTGATCACGTAGCCGAATTCGGCCGCGAACCGGATGTCCACGGGGGTGATCCGGGTGATGCCCTGCACCGGAAGCCTGGCCAGGGGATAATTTTCGCCGTAGGCCAGACGGATGAGCAAAACGAGCTTGTGGGCCGCGTCCAGGCCCTCGATGTCCAGGGTGGGGTCGGCCTCGGCATAGCCCTTTTCCTGGGCCTTTTTCAGGGCCTCGCCGAACTCCAGGCCCTTGCCGGACATCTTGGTCAGGATGTAGTTGGCCGTGCCGTTTAGGATGCCGAGCAGGCTCTCGATGCGGTTGGCGGCCAGGGACTCCTTGAGCGTCTGGACGATGGGGATGGCCCCGGCCACGCTGGCCTCGTACAAAAGCCCCAGGCCCTTTTGCCCGGCCAGGGCGAACAGCTCCGGGCCGCGCTCGGCCAGGAGGGCCTTGTTGGCCGTGACCACGTGCTTTCCGGACTCAAGGGCGCCCCGGATCAGGTCGTAGGCCGCGCCCGTGCCGCCCATGAGCTCCACCACGATGTCGATGTCCGGGTCGGCGGTGAGATCCGTGGGCCGGGTGGTGAGCACCGTGTCCGGCCCAAGCGCCACGTCACGCGGCTTACCCAGGTCGCGCACCAGCACGGTTTTGAGCACCATGTCCCGGCCCACGCGCCGCCGGATCCAGTCGGCGTTGTCGCCAAGCAGACGGACCAGACCGGCGCCTACCGTGCCAAGCCCGGCCAACCCCAGTCGCACCGCAGAGGCGGAAGGGAAAACGTATGCGGAGTTCATCCGGAAAGCACCTTTTTCAGGCCGCGCACGGCCTGTTTGATGCGGTGTTGGTTCTCAACCAGGGCGAACCGGACATGGGTGTCGCCGAAATGGCCGAAGCCCAGCCCCGGCGACACGGCCACCTGCCCCTCGCGCAAAAGAAGCTTGGAGAATTCCACCGACCCCATATGGGCGTAGGCCTCGGGAATCTTGGCCCACACGAACATGGTGGCCTTGGGGGGCGGCACCTCCCAGCCGATGCGGTGCAGGCCCTGGATCAGGGTGTCGCGCCGGACCTGATGCACGTCCATGATCTCGCGCACACACTCCTGGGGACCGTTTAAGGCCACCGTGGCCGCGATCTGGATGGGCTGGAAGATGCCGTAGTCCAGATAGCTCTTGATGCGGGTCAGGGCATGGACCATGGCCGGATTGCCGCAGCAAAAGCCCACCCGCCAGCCGGCCATGGAATAGCTCTTGGTCAGGGAGAAAAACTCCACCCCCACGTCCTTGGCGCCCTTGGCCTGCAAAAAGCTCGGCGGCAGGTAGCCGTCGTAGCCGAAATCGGCGTAGGCGAAGTCGTGGATGACGTACATCTTGTGTTCCTTGGCGAACTCCACGATGCGCTCGAAAAACGCCAGATCGGCCAGGGCCGTGGTGGGGTTTTGCGGATAGGACAGGATCAAAAGCTTGGGCTGGGGCCAGGTCTGCTTGGTGGCCACCAGCAAGTCCTCGAAAAAATCGCGGTCCTGGGCCACGGGGATGCGGCGTACGTCGGCCCCGGCGATGATGCACGAATAGGGATGAATGGGATAGGACGGGTCCGTGGCGAAGACCACGTCGCCCGGCGACAGCATGACCAGGGCCAGGTGGGCCAGCCCTTCCTTGGCCCCCATGGTGACCACGGCCTCGGTCTCGGGGTCGATGTCCACGTCGAAACGGCGCTTGTACCAGCCGGAGATGGCGTTTCGTAGGCCCTTGATGCCGCGCGAGGCCGAATAGCGGTGATTTCCCCCCTTGCGGGCGGCCTCTACGAGCTTGTCCACGATATGTTTCGGGGTGGGCAGATCCGGGTTGCCCATGCCCAGGTCGATGACGTCTTCGCCCTGACGGCGCATCTGCATCTTCAGCTCGTTGACCACGGCGAAGACGTAGGGAGGCAGCCGTTCCATGCGCGCAAACTTGTGCATTGCCGCGACTCCTTTGGGGTTGTGGAACCATCCGCAAAACCCGATGATAGCCGGGAGGGCCTTTGTCTGTCAAAGACGGCGTGGGGATTTTGAAGGACTTTTCGGCACGAAAAGAAGGAAACCGGGGGACGGCCGCGACAGGCTGACCGGGCCGGGCCTTACGCGGACCAGGGAAGATCGGGGGAGGGCCGACTCCACGCTTGACCAGGCCGGGCCGGTCGGATACAGGACGTGTTTCGCGGAGAGGTGGCCGAGTCGGCCGAAGGCGCTCGCCTGCTAAGCGGGTATCGGGCTTAAAACCTGATCGAGGGTTCGAATCCCTCCCTCTCCGCCACAGACACCTATTCCCGGGCTTCGCCAGAGGCCCGGGATTTTTGTTTTTCAGGCCATGCATGTCCCATGCTGTCTTCTCGCAACGCTTCTTCCCAAAAACCGGTCCGTTGTTATGGTCGCGGGTTCACGTCGCGCGGCGGTCGCCGATGCTCGTCGGCTGCATATGTCCACCCTGCGTTCGCATGCCCGCAACGGTCCCGGGCTGCATGGGAAAGAGGCTGGCATGGCGCGCGAATCTGGTCTATACAGGGAGAAACACGAAAAGGAGACAGACATGGGCAAGGACAAGCCGAAGCACTACGAAAGATTGCGTGAGGAGCACCCCGATTTCATGAACGCCGTGGAGACCCTGGGACAGGCCGCCGCCACGGCCGGGCCGCTTGATGACAAGACCGTGCGCCTCATCCAACTCGGAGCGGCCACGGCCATGCGCTCGGAAGGATCGGTCATAAGCCACGCCAAACGCGCCCTGGCGGCAGGGGCCACGGCGGCCGACGTCCGCCACGCCATCATGGCCGTGACCAGCACCACCGGATTCCCCACCGTCGCCGCCGCCTTGTCCTGGGTCGAAAAGCAGCTTGACGACTAGCCTTGCGCCCTGGGGAAATCACGCCAGCAGACCGGAACATGGTCGTTTTTTTGTTTTATTTTGATGCCGCACGCCTTCAGCGGGCCTGCCTTGACAGGCTCGGCAGCCCCGCTGGCGCGCGGAAAGCACTGCGGCCATTCGGCCGCCGTCGGAAAAAACGCCGTCCGCCCCGGAGGGAGGCCTCCCAGCCGGAGCATGTCCGGCGGGAAGCGGTCCATGTCCCCCGCGCTCAGGCTGCGGCGATCACTCCCGGGCCATGGCGTTGGCGACCTTGATCTCGCCCGAGATGATCTTGTCCCGGATTTCGGCGATCCTGTTCCTGACCGCTTCCGGCGCCTTATCCCGCGTATACGTCATGTCGCTCAGCCGCACCCCGCCGTCCTTGAGGCCGTAATAGCTCGGGCCCGGGACGAAGGCCTTGTCCATCACCTTTTTGATTTCATGGTAGGTCGCCGTATCGAGCCGTTTGATCACGCTGGTCAAAACGGTCCCCTTGGCCAGGGCGTCCTGATCCGAATCCACCCCGATCACCAGCCTGCCGGAATCCGAAGCCGCCTTGATCACGCCGTTCCCGGTACGCCCGGCAGCGGCGAAAACAATGTCCGCGCCCTGGCCGTATTGGTCCATGGCCATCCGGTAGCCCTTTTCCGGATTGCTGAAGCCGGAATAGTCGCCTTCCGGCGAGGCGTACGCCGCAAGGACCGCCGTTTTTGGGTTCGCATAGGCGGCGCCCTCCCGATAGCCCTGCTCGAAGGCCTTCACCGGAGGGATCTTCGCCCCGCCCACGAAGCCGATCTTCCCCGTGGCGCTCACGCTTGCCGCCAACGCCCCGGCCAGGAAGGCGCCTTCATGCTGGCGAAACAGGACCGAAGACATGTTGGCGAGGCCTTCGCACGGCGCGTCCACCAGGATGAACGTCTTTTCGGGATGCGCCAGGGCCGCCGTTTTGGCGAGCTCCAGGTGTTGTGCGCCAAGCAGGACGATCACCCCGGCCCGGTCAACGAGTTGCAGAACCTCCCTGGCGTCGGCCTCGCCGTCGGCCTTCGGCTGCAAAACCTCCAGTTCGAATCCGAAATCCTGCTGCGCCTTCAGGATGCCCTGATGGGCCATGTCGTTGAAGGAGGCGTCTCCCAGCCCCGGGGCGCCGGTTATGACGCCGACCAGGGGTTGTCCGGCCTGGGCCGGGCAGACAAGGCCCCACCAAAGCGCCAGGGCCAAAAACGCGATTTTCATACGTCCCTCCGGTCTCGCCGGGTGCGGCTTCACGCCCCGCCGGTGCGGTGTCGTCAAACGTTCCGGGCAGCCTCCGGGCAGTCCCCGGCCAGGCCGGGCAGCCATCTTGCCGCGAAATCCGGCCGCGTGGCAAGGGCCGCAAGGCCTCCCTTGACCATGGCCCAGATGATCGGCCACTTCGTGCGCCGCCAAAACCGGTCCGTTTCATGTGTCCTTGACAGGCCGCTGTGACGTTTCCCCGCGACGGGGACGCCGCGAAACCTGCGGACAGGCATTGCGGCGTCGGCAAGACGGTGGCACAAGGGATGTCGCCTCTGAAAAACCTTGGCCGAAAAAGGATCGGCGGGCGCGGCCGTCCGCCCGGCCTACGTCTCGCCCGGCCCGGCGCAACCGAATCACCCGGCGCATCCGCCGAACAGGAACCCTCCGTGACCCCCTCCCCCCTCGATTCCGCCATACGCAAGGCCAGATGGCGGCTCTTGCCGTTCCTTATGGTTTTGTACGTCGTGGCCTATCTCGACCGGATCAACGTCAGCTTCGCGGCCCTGAGCATGAACGAGGAACTGGGCCTGTCCCAGACGGACTACGGCCTGGGGGCGGGCATCTTCTTTCTGGGCTACGTGCTCTTCGAGGTGCCTAGCAACCTGATCCTGGCCAGGGTGGGGGCACGCCTCTGGCTCTCCCGCATCCTGGTCAGCTGGGGGCTGGCCACCGTGGCCCTGTCCCTGGCCGTGGGGCCCACGAGCTTCGCGGCCTTGCGCTTTCTGCTCGGCGTGGCCGAGGCCGGATTTTTCCCAGGCGTCATTTTGTATCTCACCGCCTGGTTCCCCCTGGCCCACCGGGCCAAGGCCGTGGCCCTGTTCATGACGGCCACGCCGCTGGCCGGACTCATCGGCAGCCCCGTGTCGGGCTGGATCTTGGAGATGCACCAGATGCTCGGCCTTTCGGGCTGGCAATGGCTGTTTCTCCTGGAGGGCGTCCCGGCCATGGCGCTTGGGGTCGTCTTGTACTTCCGCCTGCCTGCCGGGCCGGACCAAGCCGTCTGGCTCACCCCTGACGAACGGCAGGCGCTCACCCTGGCCATCGAGGCGGAACGGCGCGACATCGCCCGCCGCCACCTGTCCGGCCTGCGCCACGGGCTTTTGAGTCGGCCGGTCTGGATCTGGGGCTTCGTCTATTTCTGCATCGTGGTGGCCATGTACGGCCTGGTGATGTGGCTGCCGCAGATCCTGGCCGGGATCATCGGCCAGGGGGTCGGCCGCTCCCTGCACGTCAGCCTGCTGGTGATGGTCGCCTATGCCTTCGCCATGGTCGGCATGGTGTGCATCGGGGCCAGCTCCGACCGGCGCGGCGAACGGCGATGGCATATCCTGGGGTCGCTTGGGCTGTGCCTGCTGGGCATGCTGATGATGAGCCTGGGCGCCGGGCTTGGCTGGGCCCTGGCCGGGGCCTCGCTGGCGGCCATGGGCATCTGGGGGGCGGTCGGGCCGTTTTGGGGGCTGACCACGACCTTCCTCACGGGACAGGCCGCCGCAGCGGGCATCGCCCTGATCAACTCCCTGGGCAACCTGGGCGGTTTCGCCGGACCCTACGTGATGGGTTTCGTCAAGACCCACACCGGCGGCTTTTCCCAGGCGTTTCTGGCCATCGCCGGACTCATGGCGCTCGCGGCGATTCCCGTGGCCCTGGCGAAAAAGTCCTCGCGCCATATGGAGTAGCCCGCCCCCCTCATCCCCCCCGATCCCGGACAGGCCGTCCGGCCTCCTGGTCCGGCCGGTACGCTCGCGGCGTCTGGGCGCGTCGGGCCGCCGTCGCATGCCGACGCGCGACAACGACCGCCGACGGGCCTCCCGACCCCTCCCACGATCCCGTTGATCCTTTTCCGCAGCCCCCCCCGCAGGCCGCCGCATCCACGTCCAGAGTCACGACCAGACGCCTGCCAGGCCCCGGCGCGGTCGGTCTCAAACCACGTTATGTTAAAGATAACATATCAAGGTCATTGGATTTTTTGGACGCGAATCCTTGATTTGCCCTGCCGAAACAGGCATATGTCAGTCACGACATATGGTGAATGCGGAACCCTCCCGGGCGGCCTTACGGGCCTTGCGAAAGGAGTGGACCGCACGGAGGAAAGGCATGCGCCGTCAAGAAATGCGCGAGGTCGCCGTCGAAGATGCAGTGGGGTTGGTTTTATGCCACGACATCACCCGCATCGTGCCCGGCGAATTCAAAGGCCCGGCCTTTAAAAAAGGCCACGTTGTCACGCAAAACGACATCCATGAACTGCTGCGCGTGGGCAAGGAGCATCTGTATGTGCTCGATCCCATGCCCGGCTACCTGCACGAGGACGAGGCCGCCCGGCGCATCGCCACGGCCGTGGCCGGGGAGAACCTGACGCTCACCTCGGCCTGCGAGGGCCGGGTCAATCTGTCCGCCGACGTCCAGGGGCTTTTGGTCGTGGACCCGGACATCCTTTTTCAGATCAACGCCCTGGGAGAGATCGCCCTGGCCAGCCTGCACACCTTTCAGGAGGTCCTGGCCGGACAGCTGGTGGCCGGAACCCGGGTCATCCCCCTTTTGATCGACGAGGAAAAGATTCGTCAGGTGGAGCAGTGCTGTACCGGAAGGAAGACGATCCGGGTGGCCCCGTTTCGGGCCTGCCGGGTGGGCGTGGTCACCACCGGCAGCGAGGTCTACCACGGCCGCATCAAAGACGCCTTCGGCCCGGTTTTGCAGGAAAAGTTCACCCGCCTGGGAAGCACCGTCATCGCCCAGCGCATCACCTCCGACGACGAGGCCATGACCGCCGCCGCCATCCGCGACCTGATCGACGACGGGGCGGACCTGATCGCGGTCACCGGGGGCATGTCCGTGGACCCCGACGACCGCACCCCCGCCGCCATCCGGGCCGCCGGGGGCAAACAGGTGGTCTACGGCGCGCCCACCTTCCCCGGGGCCATGTTCCTTCTGGCCCATATCGGCGACGTGCCCGTCGTCGGGCTCCCCGGCTGCGTCATGTACCACCGGGCCAGCATTTTCGACCTGATCGTTCCCCGCATCCTGGCGGGCGTCGACGTTACGGCGTCCGACGTGGCGGCCCTGGGACACGGCGGCTTCTGCGCCGCCTGCGCCGAATGCCGCTATCCCGCCTGCGCCTTCGGGAAAGGATGAAAAACGCCAACCTTCCGGCCCACGCGGCCGGAGGCCATACGACAGACCGTGAACATGCCAAGGAGGCAGCTATGATTCAAAAAATTCTCATCGTGAACGGCGTTCAGAAAACCCTGGTGGTCGATGCCGACGCCACCCTGGCCGACGTGCTGCGCGAGCAGCTTTTGCTCACCGGCGTCAAGATCGGCTGCGGCCAGGGCCAGTGCGGCGCGTGCAGCGTCATCCTGGACGGCAAGGTGGTGCGCTCCTGCATCACCAAGATCAAACGCGTGGCCGACGGGGCGAACGTCACCACCATCGAAGGCGTGGGAACCCCCGAGGCCCCGCACGCCCTGCAACTGGCCTGGATGGTCCATGGCGCGGCCCAGTGCGGCTTCTGCTCCCCGGGGTTCATCGTCTCGGCCAAGGGCCTGCTTGACGAGAACAAAAGCCCCACCCGCGAGGAGGTCCGCGACTGGTTCCAGAAGCACAAAAACGCCTGTCGCTGCACTGGCTACAAGCCCCTGGTGGACGCGGTCATGGACGCGGCCAAGGTGCTGCGGGGCGAGCTGACCGCCGCCGAACTGGCGTTTAAGCTGCCCGACGGCGCCCGGGCCTTCGGCTCAAAGCTGCCCCGGCCCTCGGCCCTGGCCAAGGTCACCGGAACTTGCGACTACGGCGCGGACCTGGGGCTCAAGATGCCCGAGGGAACCCTGCACATGGCCCTGGTCCAGTCCCCGGTGTCCCACGCCAACATCGTGTCCATCGACGCCTCCGAGGCCCTGGCCATGCCCGGGGTGCATGCCGTTTTGACCCACAAGGACGTCAAGGGCAAAAACCGCATCACCGGGCTCATCACCTTCCCCACCAACAAGGGTGACGGCTGGGACCGCCCCATCCTGTGCGACACCAAGGTCTTCCAGTACGGCGACGCCGTGGCCATCGTGTGCGCGACTTCCGAAAAGCTGGCCCGGGCCGCCGCCGAGAAGGTGAAGGTGGCCTACGAGGAGCTGCCCGCCTACATGAGCGCGCCTGCGGCCATGGCCGAGGACGCCCTTGAGATCCATCCCGGCACCCCCAACGTCTACTACATCCAAAAGATCGCCAAGGGTCCGGACACCGCGCCCATCTTCGAAAAGGCCGACGTGGTGGCCGAGGACGACTTTTACGTCGGCCGTCAGCCGCACATGCCCATCGAGCCGGACGTCGGCTTTGCTTATGTAAATGATGAGGGCAAGCTGGTCATCCACTCCAAGTCCATCGGCCTGCACCTGCACCTGTACATGATCGCCCCGGGCCTGGGCGTCGAGCCGGACAACCTGGTCTTGGTGCAAAACCCGGCCGGCGGCACCTTCGGCTACAAGTTCAGCCCGACCATGGAGGCCCTGGTTGGCGTGGCCGCCCTGGCCACGGGCAAGCCCGTGCACCTGCGCTACAACTACCAGCAGCAGATGGCCTACACCGGCAAGCGGTCGCCGTTTTTCATGAACGTGCGTTTCGCCGCCGACAAATCCGGCAAGCTTTTGGCCATGGAGAGCGACTGGACCGTGGATCACGGCCCCTATTCCGAGTTCGGCGACCTTTTGACCCTGCGCGGGGCCCAGTTCATCGGCGCGGGCTACGCCATCCCGGCCATCCGGGGCGAAGGCCGCACCGTCTGCACCAACCACGCCTGGGGCTCGGCCTTCCGGGGCTACGGTTCGCCGCAAAGCGAGTTCGCCTCGGAAGTGCTCATGGACGAACTGGCCGAAAAGCTCGGCATGGACCCCCTGGAGCTGCGGTATAAAAACGCCTACCGCAAGGGCGACACCACCCCCACCGGCCAGAATCCCGAGGTCTACAGCCTGCCTGAGATGCTCGACGCCATGCGGCCCAAGTACCAGGCCGCCCTGGCCAAGGCCAAGGCCAATTCCACGGCCGAGGTCAAGCGCGGCGTAGGCCTGTCTTTAGGCGTCTACGGCGCGGGCCTGGATGGCCCGGACTCCTCCGAGGCCTGGATCGAACTCAACGCCGACGGCGGCGTGACGGTCTATTCCTGCTGGGAGGACCACGGCCAGGGCGCCGATTCCGGGGCCCAGTGCACGGCCCATGAGGGCCTGTTGCCGCTTGGCGTCCCGCCCGAGAAGATCCGCCTGGTCATGAACGACACCAGCAAGGCCCCCAATAGCGGCCCGGCCGGGGGCAGCCGCTCCCAGGTCATGACCGGCAACGCCATCCGCGTGGGCTGCGAACTGCTGGTCAAGGCCATGCAGAAGCCCGGCGGCGGCTATCGCACCTATGACGAGATGGTGGCCGAGAAGCTGCCGCTTCGCTACAGCGGCAAATGGACGGCCCCGGCCACGAACTGCGACGAAAACGGCCAGGGCAATCCCTTCTGCTGCTACATGTACGGCCTGTTCCTGGCCGAGGTGGCCGTGGACGTGGCCACGGGCAAGACCATGGTGGAAAAGATGACCCTGGTGGCCGACCTGGGCGCCCTGGCCAACAGGCTCGTGGTGGACGGACAGATGTACGGCGGCCTGGCCCAGGGCATCGGCCTGGCGCTCACCGAGGACTACGAGGACATTAAAAAGCACTCCACCCTGGCGGGCGCGGGATTCCCGTTCATCAAGCAGATCCCCGACGACCTGGAGCTGATCTATGTGGAGTCCAAGCGTCCCGACGGTCCCTTCGGGGCCTCGGGTTCGGGCGAACTGCCCCTGACCTGCCCCCACGCGGCCATCTCCAACGCCATCAAAAACGCCTGCGGCGTGCGCATCTCCAAGCTGCCCGCGCTGCCGGAAAAGGTGCTGGCGGGCCTCAAAGCCCTGGGCTAACATCGCACAAGCGCCCGCCCGGCAGCCCCTGCAAAGGCCCCGGGCGGGAAACATCACGGGCCATCGGCCCACACGGAAAACGGGCGGGCGCGATAGGGCGTCCGCCCGTTTGATCTCGGGGGATTCCCGGAGGAAGGCCTCCGGCGGCCACGGAGCAAAAGTCCCTGGCGAACCCGGGCCGATTTCGAACGCACCGAACACCTTTTTGCATAAGACGGCCGTCTTCATCAGGGACGAGGCACGAGAGGCCCGACATGGATCAAAACGAACTGCGCGATTGGGAGGCCCGGTGCATCCAGGAAGAACAGCCCCGCTGCCGGGCGGCGTGTCCGCTGCATGTGGACGTGCGGGCCTTCATGGAGGCCATGGCCGCAGGAAAAACAGCCGCCGCCCGGAAGGTTCTGGAGCGGACCATGCCCCTGACCGGGGTTTTGGCCCGGCTCTGCGACCATCCCTGCGAGGCGGCCTGCCTGCGCCGCGACCTGGGCGGGGCCCTGGCCATCGGCGACCTGGAGCGGTTT
>NZ_JAZHDB010000004.1:0-8823 GCF_036584575.1 Desulfolutivibrio sp. | reverse complement strand
GACGCGAAGCGCGACGAAGTTTTCGAAGGGGGGTCAAGGGGGGAAACCTTTTTCAAAAGGTTTCCCCCCTCGCCGCCGGAGGCCGCTCCGCGCCTAGTCGCGCCAGGTGAAGCGGAACAGGCAGGCCTCGGCCCCCTCGCCGATGGTACAGGGCCGGTCGAATTCCAGGGCCGGGTGGTAGGCGGCGGCGAACGGCGCGTCCCGGGCGCAAGACAAAAGGGGAACAAGGTCGGGTGGGATGCCCATGGCCCGGTAGGCCTCGACGTACAGGCAGCGCGTGACGGAGAAGGTCAGGACGCTATCGGTGTCGTGGACATGCTCGATGGTCAGGGCCCCGCCGTGCTTCCAGAGGGCGAGGATGGTCTTGAAGTGCTCAAAGCCTGGTCCCTTGGGGGCCAGGGCGGCAAAGGCCCGCCCGGCCTCAGCGGCCGCCGTCTCCACGGCCCGGACCACAGTGGCCAAGGCCTTTTCCCGTCCGTCGGCCTCGCGGGTCGTCTCATAGACCTGCCATAGCATCTGGGCCTCGATCATGCGCCGCGCCAAAAGCGGCACATCGCGCGTCACATCGGAAAAATCCATATCTGCCTCCCTGATGTCGCCCGGGATCGATCCGCCCCGGGTCGGCCTGTCCGGTTGCCTCCCGGGCCCTGAACATATAGAGTGCCGCCGACTTGAAAAATCATACACAGCGCGCTCGCCGCGCGTTGCCGCTGGCTGGCGCGACGGGCCGCATCGGAAAGGACGAAAGCATATGGGTTTTTTCTCCAAAATAAAACGCCTGTGGAAGAGGCCGGACCAGGAGGCCGCGCCGGTCGCCGAGACCGGGGAAATCGGGGAGGCCGGGATCGCCGCCGTTCCCGGAGATGCCGCAGACGCCGCACCAGCCGCCGCCCCGAAGGCCGCACCGGTGGCCGCCCCCGTCATCGCGCCTCCCAAGGCCCCGACGGATCTCGCCGAACCCGCGGCGCAAACGCCGATCCCGGCCACGGCCCCGACTGTCGTGCCGACGCCCCGGGCGGCCCAGACCACTCCCGACGCGGACGCGCCCTGGCGCAACCATTTGGTGCTGGCCCTGCGCGAGGCCGAGCCGAGGCTGTCGGTCTGGCTGTCCCTGATCCTCACCGACGTGGACCGGGCCGGGCCCCTTTTGTGGGAACGGCTGACCTTTCTGTTTTCGTGCCTGGACGCCCCGGCGGCCGAGGCCGAGACTTTCGTCGGCCAGTTTCGCAAGTGGCTGGCGGACATGGAATACGACGAGGTGGGGGAGTTCCGCTCGGAACTCCAATACCGCCTGGCACTGGCCCTGGAGCTGGAGGACGAGGAGGACGAGCGCAACCGGCTGTTCCTCAAGCTTTCCGAGAGTCTGGCCAAGACCAAGGAGCAGATCGCCCGGCGCATCGACGGCCTTTTGGGCAGCCACAAGGTCATGGACGCGGCCTTTTGGGAGGAATTCGAGGAAATCCTGATCATGGCCGACCTGGGCTACGAACCCACGGCCAAGCTTCTGGAGATTTTGAAAGACCGGGTGCGCAAGTCCGGCGAGACCGATCCGGCCAGGTTCCGGGAGATCCTGCGCGAGGAACTGTCCGCCATATTTACGCCCCAAAAGACCATCCGGGCCGTCAATCCGCCCGAGGTGGTCATGATCATCGGGGTCAACGGCGTGGGCAAGACCACAACCATCGCCAAGCTGGCCCACCGGGCCAGCCTCCAGGGCAAAAAGGTGCTCATCGCCGCCGGCGACACCTTCCGGGCGGCAGCCATCGACCAGCTCAAAATCTGGGCCGACCGGGTGGGGGCCGTCTTCTACGCCAAGGGTGAAAACGCCGATCCGGCGGCCGTGGCCTACGAGGCCATGGACCGGGCCATCGCCGAGGGCTGCGACATCATGTTCCTGGACACGGCGGGCCGCCTGCACACCAAGGCCAACCTCATGGAGGAGCTCAAAAAAATCAAACGGGTGCTAGGCAAGAAGCATCCCGGCGCGCCGCACCGCTGCGTCCTGGTGCTCGACGCCACCACCGGCCAGAACGCCCTGTCCCAGACCAAGCTCTTCAACGAGGCCGTGGACCTGGATGAAATCATCCTGACCAAACTTGACGGCACAGCCAAGGGCGGGGTCATCGTGGGCATCGCCCTGGAATACGGGCTGCCCATCACCTTTATCGGGCTCGGGGAGAAGATGGAGGATCTGCGGCCGTTTTCCGGGCAGGATTTCGCCCTGGCCCTTTTGACCTGAGGACCAGCCGCCGACGCGGCGCACCAGGCGAAACTGGCGCAAAATTACGGACGGCGCGATATTTCGGGCCAGAGACGGTTTGCCAAAAACGCCCTCTCCGTATACAAGGCAAAAAACAGAATGCGGACGGCCCGTTTCATGTGAGAAAACCGCTTCCCTTGTGTTTGCATCGGCCGTGCAGGCCGCTTTTGAAAAAAAGAACGGGCTCGGGACAGCGGCAGGCTGATCCGGGACAGGATGAACCAGGGGATGCCGACCGCACGCGGCAGGCCCGAAAACGCGACACGAGAACATTCGGAGGACTTCGCGCATGCCTGCGGACAAAAACATGAGCATCCTGGTCGTCGACGACTTCTCCACCATGCGGCGCATCATCAAAAATATCCTGCGTCAACTCGGCTTCTCGAACATCCACGAGGCCGACGACGGCACCACCGCCTGGGAAACGCTCAACAAGACCAAGATCGATTTCGTCATCTCCGACTGGAACATGCCCAACATGCCGGGCATCGAACTGTTGCGCAAGGTGCGCGGCAGCGAGGAATTCGCGGCCCTGCCCTTCCTCATGGTCACGGCCGAGGCCCAACAGGAAAACATCATCGAGGCCGTCCAGGCCAAGGTGTCCAACTACATCGTCAAGCCGTTCACGGCCGAGACGCTGGGCCAGAAGATCGACAAGATTTTCGACAAATAGTTCCGATCCCTCGGCAAAACGCCCGGGGCGCGAAACCATGCGGTTTCGCGCCCCGTTTTTTACGTTTGCGCCCGGCCGGATCTTTGGCCCGTGCTACATGAAACTTTCCAAAAGCTTGGTTCCCACACCCTCGGGCAGCCGTATCCGGCGTTCCTTCAGCACCCCGTCCAGAATCCGCCCCATCCACTCCCGGGACACGGCCAGCCGTTCGAAGGTCAGATAGGTGACGGCGTTGTCCCGCAAAAAGCCGTAGCCGTGGACCTCCACCAGCACGGGTTCGCGCTCGCCGGCCAACAGCACCTCGGCCCGGATGATCTTGGCCCTGGAATCGACGGTCAGATTGAACATATGGCTGATATCCTTCAAATAATGGCGTCCGGCGGCCGTCATGGTCTGAGAAAGGACGACGTCTCGAAAGACGCCTGCCAGGCCCGCTCCTACCACGAAAGGGCCACGCTGTCCTCAAGGCACATCTTCATGCCCTCGGCGCAGGGGGCTATGGGATACTTGCCGTCGAAACAGGCCAGGCAAAACCGGGATTCTTCCGGGCTGGAATTGACGGAAGACAGCAAGCCCTCGATGCTCAGGTAATGCAGGCTGTCCAGGCCGATGAACCGGGCGATCTCCTCCACCTTGTTGTGAGCCGCGATAAGCTCCCCCTTGGAGGAGAAGTCGATGCCGTAGAAGCAGGGATGGCGGATGGCCGGACAGGAGACGCGCATGTGGATCTCCCGCGCCCCCAGTTCGCGCAGTTTTTTGACCCTGGTGCGGATGGTGGTGCCGCGCACGATGGAGTCCTCGACGATGATGATGCGCTTGTCCTTGATCATCTGGCGCACGGGATTGAGCTTCACCCGCACGCTGAAATCGCGCATGTCCTGGGAGGGCTGGATGAAGGTGCGGCCCACGTAGTGGTTGCGGATCATGGTGCTCTCAAACGGCAGCCCCGAGGCCTGGGAATAGCCGATGGCCGCATAGACCCCGGAGTCCGGGAAGGGCATGACGTAGTCGGCGTCCACCGGGGCCTCGTTGGCCAGGGTGATGCCCATCTGCTTGCGGCGCAGATAGACCACCTCCCCGAAGACCTCGGAGTCGGGACGGGCGAAATAGACCAGTTCGAAGATGCACTGCTTGGTGGGCTGGGGTTCCCCCAGGCGGAACGATTGCAGGCACTTGTCCTGGATGACGAGCATCTCCCCGGGTTCGATGGGCCGGATGATCTCGGCCTCGATGAGGTCGAAGGCGCAGGTCTCCGAGGCCAGGACGTAGTTGTCGCCCAGGCGGCCCAGCATGAGCGGCCGCACGCCGTGGGGGTCGCGCAGGGCGATCATCTTGTTGTTGGCCAGAAGGATCAGGGAATAGGCCCCGCGCACCTTGGAACAGGCCTTCATGACCGCCTCCTCCATGGTGCCGCCGTTTAAGTACTTGGCGATGAGGTGGACGAAGACCTCGGAGTCGATGGTGGTCTGGAAGATGGAGCCGGTCTTTTCCAGCTCGCGGCGCAGTTCCAGGGCGTTGACCAGGTTGCCGTTGTGGGCGATGGCCAGATTCATGTTGCCGAAGCGTACCAGAAAGGGCTGGCAGTTGCGCAAAAGCGAGGCCCCGGCCGTGGAGTAGCGCAGATGCCCCACGGCGATGTTCCCCTTGAGCTCCTTGCCCAGATGGCGTTCGTTGAACACCTCGGCCACCAGCCCCATGCCCTTCTGCTCACGGATGGTTGTCCCGTCCCAGGTGACGATGCCCGCGCTCTCCTGCCCCCGGTGCTGCAGGGCGTAGAGGCCGAAATAGGTCATGCGCGCGGCCTCGGGATGGCCGTAAATGCCGAAAAGTCCGCAGTATTCTTTTTTCATCGAAACGCCTCGGCGGCTAGACCGCCCCGTAGTATTCCTGAATGCTTTTCACGCCAAGTCCCTGGCCGGACAGTTCGCGGATGGCCTGAATGGCGGCCATGGCCCCGGCTGCCGTGGTCACGTAGGGGACATTGTAGAGAAGCGCCGTCTGCCGGATGGCCATGGAGTCGCGTACGGTGCGCTTGCCTTCCATGATGTTGACGACCATGGCGATATCGCCGTTTTTGATGTGGTCCACCACATGGGGCCGGTGTTCGGACACCTTGCGCACCTCGCGGGCCGGGATGCCCTTGGCGTTGAAATAGGCGGCGGTGCCCTTGGTGGCCAGGATCTCGAATCCGGCTTCGTGAAAGAGCTTGGCCGCAGGCAGAAGCGGTCCCTTGTTGTCGTCGTTGATGGAGATGAACACCTTCCCCGACGACGGCAACACCTGCCCGGCCGCCAGTTGGCTTTTCATGAAGGCCAGCCCGAAGGAGGCATCCACGCCCATGACCTCGCCCGTGGAACGCATCTCCGGCCCGAGAAGCACGTCCACGCCCGGGAAACGGTTGAACGGAAACACCGATTCCTTGACCGAGACATGCCCGGTCTTGCGCATGGACCAGGGGTCGAGCGTTTTGACGGGCACGCCCATGATGACCTTGGTGGCCAGCTTGGCCAGGGGCACGCCCGTGGCCTTGGACACGAAGGGGGCCGTGCGCGAGGCCCGGGGGTTGACCTCCAGGATAAAGATCTCGCCGTCTTTGACCGCGAACTGGATGTTCATGAGCCCCACCACCTGGAGCTCCCGGGCCAGGGCCACGGTCTGCCGCTCGATCTCGGCCACGATCTCCGGGGCCAGGGCGTGGGGCGGCAACACGCAGGCCGAGTCGCCGGAGTGGATTCCAGCCTCCTCGATATGTTCCATGATCCCGGCAACGTAGGTGTCCGTTCCATCGGACAGGGCGTCCACGTCCACTTCCGTGGCATGCACCAAAAACTTGTCGATCAGGATGGGATGCTCCCCGGAAACCACCACGGCCTTGGCGAAATAGTCCACCAGATCGGTCTCGTCGTAGACGATCTCCATGGCCCGGCCGCCCAGCACGTAGGATGGTCGCACCACCACGGGATAGCCGATGTCGTCGGCGATGCGCGCGGCCTGCTCCACGGACAGGGCCGTGCCGTTGGGCGGCTGCTTGAGCTCAAGCTTCTGCAGAAGGGCCTGAAAACGTTCCCGGTCCTCGGCCCGGTCGATGCTGTCCGGCGTCGTGCCCAGGATGTTCACCCCGGCCCTTAGAAGCGGCACGGCCAGATTGAGCGGCGTCTGGCCGCCGAACTGGACGATGACCCCTTCGGGCTTTTCGAACTCGATGATGGACATGACGTCCTCGAAGGTCAACGGCTCGAAGTAGAGCCTGTCCGAGGTGTCGTAGTCCGTGCTCACGGTTTCGGGGTTGGAGTTGACCATGATGGACTCCACGCCCATCTCGCGCAGGGCGTAGGAGGCGTGGCAACAGCAGTAGTCGAACTCGATGCCCTGGCCGATGCGGTTGGGGCCGCCGCCCAGGATGACCACCTTGCGCCTGTTCGAGATGGCCAGTTCCTGGCCGGTCTCGTAGGTCGAATAATAATACGGGGTATAGGCCTCGAACTCCCCCGCGCAGGTGTCCACCAGGTAGAAGGTGGGCTTGATCCCGAATTTTTGCCGCAGGGCCCGGACCTCCAGGGCGGTCAGGTTCCAGGCTGCGGCCAGTTGGGGATCGGAAAAACCGAACCGTTTGGCCGTCCCAAGCATCTCCCGGCAGGCGTCGTCGGCAGCGGCCACATGCTCCCGGGGGAAGGCCCGAAGCGCGGTCTCCATGTCCACGATTTCCTTGATCTGGCGCAGAAACCAGGGATCGACCCAGGTGGCCTCGTAGATGTCCTCAAGGCTTATGTCGGACAGGATGGCGTGGCGGATGTCCAGAATGCGCGTGGAATGGGGTCTGCGCATGCGGGCCAGGAGCGTCTCCCGGTCGGGGATTTTCGCGCCTGAGAGTTTGCCCAGGCCGGGCAGTCCAGTCTCCAGGGAACGCAGGCCCTTTTGCAGGGCCTCCTTGAAGGTGCGGCCGATGCTCATGGCCTCGCCCACGCTTTTCATGGAGGTGGTCAGGTAGTCCTCGGAGCCGGGGAACTTCTCGAAGGTGAACCGGGGGATCTTGACCACGCAGTAGTCGATGGTGGGCTCGAACGAGGCCATGGTCTCCCGGGTGATGTCGTTGGGAATCTCGTCCAGGGTATAGCCCACGGCCAGCTTGGCCGCGATCTTGGCGATGGGGAATCCCGTGGCCTTGGAGGCCAGGGCCGAGGACCGGGACACCCGGGGGTTCATCTCGATGACCACCATCTCCCCGTTCACGGGGTTGATGGCGAACTGCACGTTGGACCCGCCGGTCTCCACGCCGATCTCGCCCATGATGGCGATGGCGGCGTCGCGCATGCGCTGGTATTCGTCGTCGGTCAGGGTCTGGGCCGGGGCCACGGTGATGGAGTCGCCGGTGTGCACGCCCATGGGGTCGAGGTTTTCGATGGAGCAGATGATGACGCAGTTGTTGTTTTTATCGCGCATCACCTCCAGTTCGAATTCCTTCCAGCCCAGGATCGACTCCTCCAGCATGACCTCGCTTTTCATGCTGGCGGCCAACCCCCGCCCGGCGATCGTCTCCAGGTCTTCCATATTATAGGCCACGCCGCCGCCGGTGCCGCCCATGGTGAAGGCCGGGCGTACGATGATGGGGAAGGGGATCATCCCCCCCCACTTCCGCACGTCGTCCATGGTGCGGCAGATGCCGCTTCTGGGGATTTTCAGGCCGATGTTGTCCATGGCCTGGCAGAAAAGCTCCCGGGACTCGGCCTTCTTGATGACGTCAAGCGACGCCCCCACAAGCTCCACCCCGAGCCGCTCAAGCACGCCGGATTCGGCCAGGGCCACGGCGGTGTTCAGGGCCGTCTGGCCGCCCAGGGTCGGCAACAGGGCGTCCGGGCGCTCACGCTCAAGAATCCGGGCCACGGTGTCCGGCTCGATGGGCTCGATGTAGGTGCGGGCGGCCAGTTCCGGATCGGTCATGATGGTGGCCGGATTGGAATTGACCAAAACGACCTCGTAGCCCTCTTCCTTGAGGGCCTTGGTGGCCTGGGAACCGGAATAGTCGAACTCGCAGGCCTGGCCGATGACGATGGGCCCGGAGCCGATGATCATGATTTTTTTGATGTCTGTCCGTTTGGGCATAGCGAAAGGGGGGGGGTTAAAAGGTCGGAAAAATCACGTGCGACGCGCTAGGCAATAAGCGATTCCGCCCCGGCGGGCAAGCAATTTGGGAACCGTGGATGGGGCAGGATAACGGCGGGGTGAGAGTATGCCGCCGCTCCCTTCCAGCCCTGCCTGCGGCCCGGTTTCTTGACTTCCCGCCCGGCTTCATCCATGTAACCGGTTTCCCATGCGCATTGCGCGGTTTTTACGAAACTCCCCAAGGTGAATCCATGAGCGACTACAAAAAAACCCTGAACCTTCCGGCCACCTCCTTCCCCATGAAGGCCAACCTCAAACAGAAAGAGCCGGAACTTCTTGATTTTTGGGCCAAAAGCGGCGCCTACCAGGCCATGGTCGAGGCGCGCCAGGGCAAGCCCCGCTATGTGCTGCACGACGGCCCGCCCTACGCCAACGGCCGCCTGCACATGGGCCACGCCTTAAACAAGATATTAAAGGATATCATCGTCAAGTCCCGGCACATGGCCGGATACCAGGCCCCCTACGTGCCCGGCTGGGACTGCCACGGCCTGCCCATTGAGCACAAGGTCGAGCAGCAGCTCAAGGAAAAGGGGAAGACCGACCTGCCCGCCGTGGTCATCCGCAAGCTGTGCCGGGAATACGCCATGAAATTCGTGGACATCCAGCGCAAGGAGTTCAAGCGGCTGGGGGTCTTCGGCGAATGGGACGATCCCTACCTGACCATGAAACCGGCCTACGAGTCGGCCACGGCCAAGGTGCTGTGCGAATTCGTGGAAAGCGGCTCCGTGGT
>NZ_JAZHDB010000003.1:0-8780 GCF_036584575.1 Desulfolutivibrio sp. | reverse complement strand
AGCCCTATATGCGTGAGGAAATCTCCCTCGGGGACGCCGCAAAGAAGGCCGAGGTTCCCCTGCGCGCCTTTCTCTTCAAGCACACCCGGGAGAAGGATCTCTCCATTTTCTACACCATCACCAAGATGGAACGCCCTGACAACCGCGATCAGGTGCCGACCGTCATGCTCGCCGCCGCCTACATGATCAGCGAGCTCAAGACCGGCTTCACCATCGGCTTTCTCATCTACATCCCGTTTCTGGTCCTGGACATGGTGGTTTCCAGCATCCTTTTGGCCATGGGCATGATGATGCTGCCCCCGGCCATGGTTTCCATGCCGTTTAAGCTGCTCTTGTTCATCCTGGTGGACGGCTGGACGCTTCTGACCGGCTCCCTGGTCAACAGTTTCGCCCTTTGACCGGCCCTATGGCCGAAAGGAACAGCCTCATGACCCCGGAAACCGTTATCGCCATCGCCCGCGAGGCCATCGAGCTGGCCCTGTTCATGGCCCTGCCCATGCTGGCCGTGAGCCTCGTGGTGGGCGTGTTCGTCAGCATCCTGCAATCCGCCACCCAGATCCAGGAGATGACGCTTACCTTCGTGCCAAAGATCCTGTCCATGTTCCTGGCCCTTTTGCTGACCTTTCCCTGGCTCATGGACAAGATGACCTCCTACACCCGCGACCTGTTCCTCAACCTGCCGAGCTACATCCGCTAGCCTCGCGCCCTCGGACGCGGCGTGCCCGGATCGTGCGACGAACAACCACGCGAAAGAAGTCTTTTCTTGAGGGGATGGCACGGAAGGGGGTAGCCTAGGGGATGCGTCCCGGCTGACGCGCTCCCTTGCGGGACGCCGTGGGGGCCTGCGCCAGTGCGCCATGCCCCCGCTTCGGCCGCCGGGGCGTCTCATTTTTTGAGAAAATGAAGCAGGCGGGGTCGGAACCCCGCTGGCGTCGGAAGCTGTCGCCGTGACGAAGGGGGGGAGGTTGCCTGCGGGGGCTGGGACTCGGCGTGTTTGCGGCAAGGCGGGCCGGGCAGGGGCACATACCCCTGCCCGGCCCGACGCGGTTTACAGGCTGTCGGCGGCGCTGTGCCGGGCGACGAAGGCCACGGCCTCGTCCACGTTCGTCACATCGCCGGAGATCTGGGCCTTGAGCAGGGCGTCGCGTAAAAGCCCCACGGCGGGGCCGGGCTTTAAGCCCGTGAGCTGCATGATCCGGCCGCCGTTTAACAGCGGTTCGAGCATGTCCTCCGGGGTGTCCGAGCGGTCCAGCATTTTCATGTTGTGGTTGAACTCTTTGTAGCTGCCGCCCCGGGCCTTGATGTCGGCGCGCACCATTTCGATCAGGCGCGGATATTCGTCCAGGGCCTTGAAGCGGCGGATGCCCCGGTCGGTGAGCATGAAGTGGAAGCGCATGTGGTGGCGCACCAGAAAGCACACCAAGTCGGTCTCCTCGGGAGGAAAGTGCAGCCTGGAGAGGATCTTGCGGGTGACCTTCGCGCCCACCCGGTGGTGCTGGTAGAAGGTCCAGCGGCCGTCGAAGAATTCCGCCGTGTGTAGCTTGCCCACGTCGTGGAACAGGCAGGCCAGGGCGCCGTACCAGTCGTAGGGCAGCTCCTGGGGATAGTGGGCCATGACCTCCAGGGTGTGGTCGAAGACGGTTTCTTCCTCGGTCTCGTTTTTCTGCTGCCGGATGCGGGCCATGGCCGCCAGTTCCGGGATGAGCCCGTGCAGGATCATGGATTCGTAGAGCAGCCTGACGAAGGCGGCCATGTTTTCGGCCTCGACCTTACGCCATTCGTCGATGATGTCGTTGGTGGAGGCGTAGTCGAGCACCCGGCGCGCGGCCCGCAAAATGGCCATCCAGGTGTTGTGCTCGATGGGCAGGTTGTAGTTGGCGGAGAAGCGCAAGGCCCGCACGGCGCGCAGATAGTTCTGGCGCAGGGTCTGGTCGGGGATGCCCACGAGGCGTATCTCGCCGGATTCCAGGTCGGCGAACCCGTCGTGGAGCTCCTTGGGGCGCGGCAGATAGGGACAGGCCAGATGCAAGGGGATTTCCCCGGTATCCTGAAGTTTCTTAAGGAGTCTCGGGGTGACCATGGCCACGCAGTCCTCGGGATGGGAGCCGTCCTCGGTGTCCGCCGGATAGAAGAAAATGATCCCCGACTCGGAACGAAAGACGGCGAAGGCCGTGTCGGTCTGGGTGGCCTCGACCGTGGGGAAAATCTTTTGCAGGTCGGCCAGGGCCATGTCCGTGCAGATGTCGATTTCCACGCTCCCCTGGCCGTGGGCCTTATCCTGCAAGCGGGCGTTGACCACGTAGGCGTCGTAGCCGTTGCGCATGATGGTTTTGCACAGCGTTGCGGCTTCCTTGAAAGACGGATTCATGAACTCCTCCCGTGCGGGGGGCGTCCGGCCGACCCGAGGTCGGCCGGGGCGAAGGCCCCGCGTAGAACTACCGGTTTTCCCCCGATGAAGTGGGCGTTGACCCGTCCGGTCAGGGTGCGGCCCAGGCAGGGGGTGTTTTTCCCTTTGGAAAAAAGCGATTCGGGCGTGACCGTCCAGGCCTCCCGGGGATCGAACAGCACGAAGTCAGCGGGGTCGCCGGGGGCGAAGGTGTTGTGCGGCAGC
Source organism: Desulfolutivibrio sp. (assembly GCF_036584575.1). NCBI lineage: Bacteria > Pseudomonadati > Thermodesulfobacteriota > Desulfovibrionia > Desulfovibrionales > Desulfovibrionaceae > Desulfolutivibrio > Desulfolutivibrio sp. Next base: position 6,169 of record NZ_JAZHDB010000003.1, on the reverse strand, counting down.
TTGAAGAGGCGGGCCGGCGCCGTGGAGAAAAGCCGCACGATGTCTGCGGCGTCGAGCATGCCCTTGTCCGTGAGCACAAACGACAGGGACAGCGCCGTCTCAAGGCCCGTGATGCCGCAGGGGGCCTCACCGAAGGGGGTTTCCTTCTCGTGGGCGGCGTGGGGGGCGTGGTCCGTGGCCAGGATGTCGATGACCCCTTCCCGCAGGGCCTGAATCAGCGCCAGCACGTCGTCCCGGGTGCGCAGCGGCGGGCTGACCTTGGCCAGCGTGTTGTAGCCCTCCACCTCGGCCTCGGTGAAATGCAGGTAATGGGGACAGGTTTCGGCCGTGACCGGCACGCCCCGGGCCTTGGCCCGCTCGATGATCTCCACCGAGCGGCGGCAGCTTATGTGCGCCAGATGGATGGGGATGCGCAGATAGTCGGCCAGAAGCACGTCCCGGGCCACCTGGATGGCCTCGGCCACGTCGGGCTGGCCGGGCAGGCCCAGGCGCGAGGACACCCGCCCTTCGTTCATGCCCGCGCCCGGGGCCATGGTGGGCTCCTCGCAGTGGTCGATGACCCGAAGTCCCAGGTCCGAGGCGTATTCCATGGCGTGGCGGAACAGCTCGGCGTCGGCCACGGGGCGGCCGTCGTTGGAGAAGGCCACGCATCCGGCCTGGCGAAGCTCGGCCATGGGGGCCAGCTCCTGGCCCAAAAGCCCCTTGGTCAGGGCCCCGATGGGAAAAAGGCGCGGACCATGCGGCCAGGTCTCGGCGGCGCGTTTGGTCATGTGCTCGGTGATGGAGGCCGTGTCATTGACCGGGGAGGTGTTGGCCATGCACATGACGTTGGAAAACCCCCCGGCGGCAGCCGCCGCCAGGCCCGAGGCGATGTCTTCCTTCCACTCCTGGCCGGGTTCGCGCAGATGGGCGTGGGCGTCGGTCAAGCCCGGCAAAAGCGTCAGGCCCCGGCCGTCGAGGGTCAGGGCGGACTCAAAGACGGCCCCGGGGACGTGGGGGAGCACCTCAAGGACGCGTCCCTTGCGGCACAGCAGGTTCACGGCATGGGGCGTCTCGGGAAGGATCAGGTTGGTGACGGCGAGATCGGGAAGGGCCACGGGCTACTCCTTGTCACCCCGGTCCTTGCGGGTGATGAAAAGGTGCAAAAGGGCCATGCGCACGGCCACGCCCGAGGCCACCTGGTCGAGAATGAGGCTTTGCCCCGCGTCGGCCAGCTCCGAGGAAATTTCAATGCCCCGGTTGATGGGGCCGGGGTGCAGCACCTTCACGTCCGGGTCGGCCCCGGTGAGCGCGGCCGAAGACAGGCAAAAGCGCCCGGCGTATTCGCGCAGATCCGGCAGAAGCCCGGCCTGCTGGCGCTCAAGCTGCAAACGCAGGCACATGACCGCGTGAGCCCCGGCCACGGCCTTTTTCAGGTCGGAATGGACCTCCACCCCCCAACCGTCCACCGAGGGCGGCAAGAGGGTGCGTGGCCCGCACAGCCGCACGTTGGCTCCGAGCATGGACAAAAGGATCACATTGGAACGGGCCACCCGGCTGTGGGCGATGTCGCCCAGGATGCACACGGTCTTGTCCGCAAGCGTCCCCCATTTTTCCAGCAGGGTGAAGGCGTCGAGCAGGGCCTGGGTGGGGTGGGCGTGGCGGCCGTCGCCGGCGTTGATCACCGCACAGGACACCCGCTCGGCCACAAAGGCGGCCGCGCCGGATTCCCCGTGGCGGATGACGAGGGCGTCGGGGTTCATGGCCAAAAGCGTGAGCACCGTGTCTTTGAGGCTTTCCCCCTTGACCAGGGAGCTGCCGGACTTGGTCAGGGCGAAGGTGTCGGCGGACAGGCGTTTGCCGGCCATGTCGAAGGAGGTCTTGGTGCGGGTGCTCGGTTCGGCGAAAAAAAGCACCACGCTTCTGCCCTTGAGCGTGGGCACCTTCTTGACCGGACGGGAATTGATCTCCCTAAACGAGGCGGCGGTCTTCATGACCACGGCCACATCGTCGCGGGAAAGCTGGGAAACGTCGAGCAGATCCTTGTGGGGCCAGCTCATGCGGGCTCCTTGTGGTCCTGGCGCGGAAAGGGAAACGGTTGTGTCGCCATAGCCGACTGTTTTTTTCATATGCCCCGCCCGCCGTCAATCGGGCAAAGGCATTTTTCGGCCAAAGGATGACGGACTCAGGCCCGTTTGCGCAGACAGGCGGCGAAGAAAAATTCTCCAAGCGGCGAGGCCGGGTCGGCCTCGCACAGGGTTTCCAGCCGGGCCTCGGGGGTTTCCGCCAGAAAACGGTCCACCAGCCCGCGATTTTCCTCCGGGGCCAGGGTGCAGGTCACATAGGCCACCAGCCCGCCCGGGGCCACGCGCCGCATGGCGACGTGCAACAGCCCGTACTGGATGCGGGCCAGGTCGGCCACGTCAGCCGGGGTGCGCTTCCATTTGGCGTCGGGCCGCCGCGACAGCACCCCAAGCCCCGAACATGGCGCGTCCAAGAGGATCGTGCCGGGGGCCCGGCCAAGGGGCGGACACAGGGCCGAGGCGGCAAAGACCGGGATGTCCGGCAGCCCCAGACGGATCGTTTCCGCCCGCAGGGCCCGCAGCCTGCCCCGGTGGATGTCGGCGGCCCACACGGCATGGTCCGTGGCCTCCAGAAGATGCGTGGTCTTGCCGCCGCGCCCGGCGCAGGCGTCGAAGACCGGGCCGGGCCAGCCGTCCGGGTGCAGGGCGGCCAGGGCCTGCTGGGCCGCCGCCGATTGCCGGGAAATGCGCCCGGCGGCCAAAAGGGCGTCCAGGTTCAGGCCGCCGTGGGAAAAATCCGTGCCCGGGGCAAAGGCCAGGGTGGGAAACGCCGCCACAAGACAGCCGGGCAGGGCCGCCAGCGTCTTGAAAAGGGCGCCCGCCTTCGGCTTGCGGGCGTTGACCCTAATCCCCGTGGGCGGGGGTGCGGCCTGGGCGGCCAGAAAACGCAACGTCGTCTCGTGGCCGTAGGCCGCGCGCCACATGGCCACGATCCAGGCCGGGCAGGAATAATACCGGGAAAGCACCGTGGTCGCGTCCGCCCCGGGGGTGCGGCAGCAGTCCATGTCCGCCGCCTGCCCGGCCTCGTCGGCCATGCGGCGCAGGACGGCGTTGGCCACCCCGGCCAGCCGCGACCCGGCCAGGGCCTTGATGCGGTCCACGGCCCAGTCCACCGAGGCGTAGGCGGGGACGCGGTCCAGATGAAGGATTTCGTGGGCGGCCAGCCCCATGGCGGAAAGTACCGGCGGCGGCAGCCCGGCCGGATTCTTCAAATGTCGCGAGAGAAGAAATTCCGTGCGGCCGCGCAGCCGGGTGAACCCATAGGCCAGTTCCACGGCCAGGGCCGTATCCCGAGGGTCCATGTCCCTGTGCGCCAGGGCCGTGTCCAGAGCGGCCTGCAGGTCCATGGCCCGGTTTTGACGCTTTCCGGCTGTCGGTAGGGCCTTGGCCAGGGCCTCCAGGGCGGCGGCCCGGGCCGGCGGGGTCTCATGGCTTTTCTTGAGGGGAGCGGCGGGGCTTGTGGCGGCGGCAGGCGCGGCCTGTTTCGAAGCGGCCGGATGGGGGGCTTGGGATTGTGCGGTCATGACGAACCCGGCCCGCCGGAAGCGGCCTGGGCGTCCGGAGCCCCCAGAGCATCTGGGGCGTCCGGGGCAGCGGATTCAGGCTGCCCGGAGGGTGCGGCCGCCTCGGCCTTGCGGCCCGCCCGCCTGCCGGGACGCAGCCCGCTGCGTCCCAGGGTGGGCAGAAGCTCCGCCACCGGCGGTCCCTCGGGCAGTTCCTTCAGAAAATAGCGCAGGGCCTGTTCCAGGGCCGCCAGGCTGACGGTGGTGTCCAGGCAGGGGCCATGCGGCCGTTCGTTGAGCACCCCGTAGACCGGGATGGGGTAGGTGTCCTGGATGCCGCTGGCCAGATCGCGCTCGCAGGCCACGGCCAGGATCAGGCGGGGCCGTTTCTGGACCACGATGCGCCGGGCGATGGTGCCGCCGGTGGCGATGGCCAGATGCGTGCCGTAGTGGTCGGCCAGGTCCAACAGTCCGGCCACGGGGCATTTCCCGCAGCGTTTGCAGTTCTGGATGTCGTAGGTCAGACGCCGGTTGCAGCGGCTGTTTTGCAGGCAATGGGGCAAAAGCACCAGAATCTGCTTCGGTTCGTATTTCCCGGCGTCGGCCGAGACGAGTTCGTTGTTGACCTTGATGAACGAGCCGCGCACCCGTTCCTTGGAGATGCCGAGCATCCGGCCGAAAAGGGTCATCAGCGGCAAAAAGACCTTGGCCGTGACCCCGCGCAGACGCCCGGAGAAAAGAATCGAGCGGCCCAGGATCACGCTGACGGCCAGCCCCAGGCCGGCCCAGGCCACCAGCAGGATCAGCGCCGCCAGCAGGACGCCCATGATCCAGGGCGCGGTCGGATGGATGTTTGTGAGGCCCACGAAGGGGATGATCCACAACAGGGCCAACACGGCGCACACCACCAGGCAGGTGCCGGTGATAAGCCCGATGAACAGGCGCTTTCGCGATGGTTCGTCGTGTTCCATCCTACAGTCTGTTGTCACGTCGTGGCCATTGTGTCCAGGTCGTCCGGCCCGCAGACCGGGGAGGCCCCCTCGGGGCACTTGCCCAGATAGCCGCAGGCGAAGGCCTCGGCCGACATCTCCTTTTTTCCGGCCGGACGCAGGCGGGGAATCCGGTAGACCCCGTCGGCGCAGGCCACGCGCAGATTTCCGTCCGCAAGCCCCAGCACCGTGCCCGGCCCGGCCCCCTCGGGAGGCGTTCCGCCGGGGGCGGATTCCGGCCGTCCCGGGGCGGCGATGACCCGCAGGGGCGGCGCGTCCGGCCGCAGCCGGACGTGAAAAAAGGCCCCGGGCTTGGGGGAGAAGGCCCGGATGCGGTTATGCACGTCCATGGTCGGCCGGTCGAAACGGATCTCGGCCTCGGCCTTGCCGATCTTGGCCGCATAGCTGGCCCGGGACTCGTCCTGGGGGATCTCCAGGATGGGCCCGGCGGCCATCCGGGTGAGCGTCTCGGCCAGAAGCGTCCCCCCCATGGCGGCCATCTGGGACAGGATCGTCCCGGCATCGTCGTCGAAGCCGATGGTCAGCGCCCGTTGGGCCAGGATGGGCCCGGCGTCCAGGGCTTTCACCATACGCATGATGGTCGCGCCGGTCACGGTGTCGCCGTTTAAAATGGCCCGCTGCACCGGGGCCGCGCCGCGATAGCCGGGCAAAAGCGAGGCGTGGACGTTTATGGGCATGATCTTCGGCACGTCCAGCACCGCCTGGGGCAACAGCATGCCATAGGCCGCCACCAGCAGCAGGTCCGGCTCAAACGTGGCCAGTCGGGCCACCTCGTCCGACGATTTGAAATCCGCCGGTTGCAGGACCGGCAGGCCCTTTTCCAGGGCCAGGGTCTTCACCGGGCCCGGGCGGCAGGCCTGGCCCCGGCCGCAGGGCCGGTCGGGCTGGGTATAGACCGCAACCACCTGGCACGCCCCGGCGCCCAGCACCCCGCGCAACACGGCCGCCGCGAAATCCGGCGTGCCCATGAAGACCGCCCTTAGTCCTGATCCGCCTTCCTGGCCCATTTTCTTGCCCTTTTATCGTATAAGGCCCTTTTCAGGCGGCTTATGCGGTCAATGAAAAGCGTGCCTTCCAGATGGTCGATCTCGTGCTGCAGGCACACCGCCAAAAGCCCTTCGGCGTCGAGGCACACCTCGTTGCCCGACAAATCAAGCCCCCGCACGCGGACCTTTTCGGCCCGCACCACGTTGGACCGGTAGTCCTTGACGCTCAGGCAGCCTTCCTCCGTCTCCGTCTCCCCCTCGGCCATAATGATCTCGGGGTTGACCAGGGCGAACAGCTCCTCGCGTTTGTCCGGGCCGGAAATGTCCACGGTGATCAGCCGCACCGGCTCGGCCACCTGGTTGGCGGCCAGGCCGATGCCCTGGTTGACGTACATGGTCTCGGCCATGTCGCCCGCCAAGGCCATGATCTCCGGCGTGATCTCCTCGATCCGCGCTGCCTTCTGGGCCAATACCGGATGCGGATATTTCACGATTTCCCTGGTCATCTCGCTCCTTCTTCGGGGCTGCCGCCCCGTACCCCGCCCGGGGGGAATCTCGAACATCTGCGGGAGGGCCGGAATCTGGATTGAATGTGTGCTGAGATTTCA
>NZ_JAZHDB010000002.1:0-34837 GCF_036584575.1 Desulfolutivibrio sp. | reverse complement strand
ATCTCGCCGCCGAGCTGGTTGACGATGCGCAGGCTCACGGAGAGCCCGAGCCCCGCCCAACGGTTAATCCCCGCCGTGACCGCGCTTTTTGTCGGCGCCATGGCCCTGATCCTGGCCGGACTGGCGACCCTGGTCGTTTTGGGGCGCAACCATGTGCGCGGCGTTCCCGGGTCGGGACCGCGCCCGGACGTGTTTCCCCGGGCGGCCCTGGTGGTGCCCGTCACCGGAGACGCCCCGGGGGTGCGCGAGGCCCTGGCCACCCTGGTGCGCCAGGACTATCCGGGGCTGATCGTGGTTTTCGCCACGGCCACGGACGACGACCCGGCCGTGCCTCTGGTGGAGGGGCTGATCGGAGAGGGTTCTGGCCGGGTGTTTCGGGTCACGGCCGGGCTGGCCACGCGGTGCGGCCAGAAAAATCACAACCTGCTGGCTGGCGTCGCCTTTTTGCAAGGCCTGAGGCAGCGGCCCGACATCTACCTGTTTGGCGACAGCACCCACCTGGCCCGGCCGGATTTCGCCGCCACCCTGGCCGCGCCGCTGACTCGGGGCGAGGCGGTCCTGGCCAGCGGCTTCCACCGCGTCGAGCCCCTCTCCGACGCCCCCGGGGTGGTGGGCATGTTCGTCACCTGCCTTGCGCTGCACATGCTGCAATCCATCCGGGCCGTCACCCAGCCATGGGGCGGGGCCATGGCCCTGACCCGGGAGGCCTTCGAACGCTTTGGGGTGGCCGGGCTGTGGGCCGAGAGCATCGTGGACGACTGCTCCATGGCCGCCATGCTGCGCAAAAAAGGCGTGGTCTGTCGTCCCGTGGCCGGGGCGGCGGTCCTTTCCACGCCCCTTGCCGCCATGAGCCTGTCCCGGTGGAGCGACTGGCTGACCCGGCAACTCCTCTATCTGAAATTCTGCATGCCCGGGACCTGGCTCCCGGCGATCCCGGCGGCCCTGGCCCTGTCCCTGGTCCCGGTCGCGGCCGGGCTGGTCCTGCTCGGAGGGCTGGCGGGCCTTTTCCCGGCGGGGCTGACGCTGGCCTCGGCCGCTTTTGTGGCCGGGTTGGCCGGGCTGGGGCTTTTTTTCCGGGGCCTGTCCCCGCGTCCCATCCCCCGGGCGGCCTTTCTGGCGGGGTTCGCCATGGTCTTTCCCATGGTCGGCTGGTGCATGGGGCGAACGCTGTTCACCCGGACCATGGTCTGGCGGGACATCGCCTACGAGGTGTCCTTTTCGGGCCGGGTGCGGCGGATCATCCGGAAGGGATGAGCCGGGCGAACCCCCTGGCGTCGCCGTCCAACCGGCGCATCAGGGCCAGCGCCTCGGCCTCGGGCAGGGGCGGGAAGAAATAGAACCCCTGGATGCTGTCGCAGCGCAGTTCCTTGAGCGCGGCCGCCTGCCCCTCCTCCTCCACGCCCTCGGCCACCACATGCAACCCCAGGCTCTTGGCCAGGGCCACCACGGACTGCACGATGTCGCTGGCCTCCTTGTTGCGGCCGATCCCGGCGATGAACATGCGGTCGATTTTCAGCACGTCCACGGGAAAGGTCTGGAGATACGACAGGGACGAATAACCGGTGCCGAAGTCGTCGATGGCGATGAGGATGCCGGAGGCCTTGAGCTTGTTTAAGACCGTCAGGGCGTTTTTGGCGTTCTCCATGATGGCCGACTCGGTGATTTCGAGCTTGAGCCGGGAGGGCGGCAGGCCGGACTCCGTGAGCGCCTCCAGGATCCGTTCGGCCATGTCCGACTGCCGGAATTGCTTGCAGGACAGGTTGACGGACATGGTCAGATCCCTGGCCGGGGCGAGTTGCTCCCTCCAGGCGGCCATGGTCTGGCAGGCCAGACGCAGGGCCTGATGCCCGATCTCCACGATCTGGCCGCTCTCCTCGGCGATGTGGATGAATTCCGACGGGCCGAGCACCCCCCGGGACGGATGCCGCCAGCGCAAAAGGGCCTCGAATCCCAGCAGCCGGTAATCGACGGCGTCCACGATGGGCTGATACAGTAGGTGGAATTCCTCGTTCACAAGCCCCGTGCGCAGTTCGTTTTCCAGGTTCATCCAGGACATGGCCGCGGCCAGCATCTTGTCCGAGAAGACCTTGAACCGGTTGCGTCCGAGTTTTTTGGCGTCGTACATGGCGATGTTGGCGTTGCGCAGAAGTTCCTCGGCCCGCATGGGGCGCGGCCCGCCGAGCACGATGCCGAAGCTGGCCGTGACCCACAGTTCCTTGTCCTCGATGACGAAGGGGAACTTGAGCCGGTCCCGGATGCGCTTGACGATCTTTATGGCCTCGCCCAGGGACACGATCTCCTCCAAAAGCACGATGAATTCGTCGCCGCCGAACCTGGCCAGGGTGTCCAGGCCCCGCACGGCCTCGTTGAGCCGGGCCCCGCAGGAGGCCAGGAGCTTGTCCCCCACCAGATGCCCCAGGCTGTCGTTAATGACCTTGAACCGGTCCAGGTCGATGAACACCAGGGCGAACCGGGATTCGGGGCGGCGCTGGGCGCGCTCCTGGGCCCGGCTGATGCGGTCCATGAGCAGGCTGCGGTTGGGCAGGTTGGTCAGGGGATCGTGCAAGGCCTGGTAGCGCAGTTCCGTCTCCATGCGCTTGCGGTCGGTGATGTCGCTGGCGGCCCCGATGTACCCCCCGAATTCGCCGTCCAGGTCGTAAAACGGCCGTCCGTGGTCCGAGATCCAGCGATATTCCCCGGCGGCGGTTTTGATCCGGAGTTCCCGCTCGAAGGCCGACCTGGCGGCGCAGGCCGTGGCAAAGACGGCCTCGGCCTGTTCGCGGTCTTCGGGATGGATGCAGCGGGTAAAGCCCCGTCCCAGCTCCTCCTCAAGGGGGCGTCCGAAGAAGGTGAGCCAGGTGGTGTTGAAATAGTCGTGTTCGCCGCTGACGCCGCAACGCCAGATCATGACCGGAAATTTCTCGAAAAGGGTCAGGTGAAAGTCCCGGGATCGCGCCAGCTTGCGTTCCACCTCCTTGCGTTCGGCCACCTCGGCCTCCAGGCTGGCCCGGGCGGCCGTGAGTTCCTCCACCTTGTGCTCCAGGGTGCGGTTGGTGGCCCGGATCAGGCGGTAGAGTTCGAAGCTTTCCAGAGCGCCTGCGGCGTATTGCATGACGATGGACAGAAACGCCAGGGTGGTCTCGGGGATGGACTTGGGGTCTTGGTCGAGGATCCCCAGGAAAAATCCCCGGATGCGGGCGGTGGTGGCCATGGGGTGCAGGATCAGGCGATGGCCGCCGGTGCTCTTGAGGACCGGCTTTTTGCGGCTTAGGCACCAGGCGATGGACCGGTCCTCCACCAGCGTGTCCATGAGGGCGGCGACGGTTCCGGCCGCCTGCGGGGGGGATTGCCGGGCCGGGTAGAACTGCCCCGTGGCCTCGTCCACCAGATAAAACGAGACCGCTGCAAAACGCACGAGCCCGCGCGCCTTGCGTTCGGTTTCCTCAAGGATGGGGACGGGGGAGTCCACGGTGGTCAGTCCGATGTGATACTCGCCCAGGGCCGCCGCCGTGGTCAGGGCGTCGAGGGTGGTGTTGTAGACCGCTTCCAGATGGGACAGGCGTTTGGCCAGAAGCGCTGCGTCGTCCGGATCGGGGAGGGGGGCGTCGTATTTCATGGTTCCTCGATGAAAATGCGGGTGATGTCGTCAAGCTGGCTTTGGGCCTGGACCACGATGGAGGACAGGTCGTCCGGGAGAAGTCCCGTGGCCGTGAAGGCCTCCGCCGAGAGGGGGGGGACCGGGAATCCCTGGCCGCCGCCGTGGTCCATGGCGTGGGCGATGATGTCGGCCACATGCACCAGGGATGCCTCAAGGTCGGGTTCCGCTGTCGCAGGCTGATGGTGATGGGCCACGGCGCGGATCAGCCGCTCGGGGAATTTCCAGGCGGAAAGCATGGCCCCGCCGAGGGCGGCATGGTCGAATCCCCATATCTCCGACTCCACGACAAAGGGCGGGACGCCTCTGGACTGGGCCTCGAACAGGGCTGCGAACGTAAGCTCGGGCTGTTGGGCCACATAGGCCATGCGCCCCATGTCATGCAACAGGCCGGCCACGAAAAGCGGCTCCTCCTCCATGTCCCTGCGGCGCGCGGCCACAAGCCGGGCCGCCACGCCGCAGGCCAGGCCGTGGCGCCAGAAGGAGGCCACATCCATAAGCCGTTTGGGAATTTTTTTGAACAGGGTCATGGTCAGGATGCCCACGGCCATGCTGGTCAGACGGCTGGAGCCCACGATCATCACCGCCCGGCTAAGGCTGCCCACGCGCTCGGGAAAGCCGTAATAACTGGAGTTGACCAGCTTGAGCAGTTTGGCCGAGAGGTTCGGATCCTTGCCGATGGTTTCGGCGATGAACGCGGCAGAGCTTTTGGGATCGCGGATGACCTCAAGGATCTTGTTGAAGATGGCGGGCAGGGAAAAAAGCTGGTCCCCTTTGCGCACGATGTCGGCCATGGGAGGCGGCGTGGCGGGCCGCTGTCCGTGGCCTGTTCCGGCGGGGGGCTGGCGCGTGGGGCGTTCGGCGGGCTCCCGTCCGTGCAGGCTGGCCATGGCGTGGCGTTGCAGATGCAGGCGGGCCAGTTCGCGCATGGCCGGGTGGCTGGCGTCGCATCCGGAAAACAGGGCCCGGGTGCGGTTTTTTAGAATCGTCAGGGTGTTCTGGGGGATGGCCGCCAAGGCCTGGCGTTCGGCCTGAAGCCTGGTGACGCCCTCGATCTCGGCCGCCGCCACCCCCCACATCTTGCAGGATCGCAGGCAGTCCTCGGTCAGGGGCGCCCCCTTGGGCAGGATGAACCGTCCCAGGGGGGTGCGCAGATCGGCGGCCAGGATCATGCCGGGTTTGACATGTTCGATATGGAGCAGACCCATGGGGCGTAAGACCTCGTGCGGGTTAGCCGGTTGTCGCCCGAAACGCGCAAGTCCCGTCCGGGGTTAGGCGCCCTTTTGATCCTTGATGATGGTGGCGACGCGGTCGAGGAAGGCTTCAATCCGCTTTCCGTGATCGGGATCATCCTCCACAAAGGCCGCCCCGAAAAAGGCTTTGTGGTTTTTTTGCGCGGTGTTGGCGATGGTCGCGCGCAACCCCTCATCGCCGAACACCTCTTTCAGGGTGAGGATGGTCACCTTGTCCCCGGCCATGACGTTGAGTACCCCGCCGACGTCGTTTTTGTCGACCACCAGACGGCAGCCGCCGAGGCTGATGTCCACCATGAAGGCCAGGGTGTGGGCAAAGGGGTTCTCGAGCCGCACGGGAAGCAGGCAGGACAGCCGCTTGTGGCGGCGCAACTCGATTTTTTCCGTGCTCATGGGATAGGCCAAAAGCAAGAGCGCTGCGGGCTTGAGAATCGCGTGGAGGATCTCGGTATCGAACCCGTAGATGATCCCGTCGCATTCGGATTTGAGGGTGAGCCCCTGGCCGGGGAAAATCATCGTTCGGATGCCGGGGGCCAGGGGCATTTTGGCGATGATGTACCTGTAGGGCTCAACCCCGACGATCTTGCTGGAATACTTGGCGCCGTCCCGGGGGATTTGCAGCACCACGGGCATTTCCGCCCGCAATTCCACCTGGATGCCGGGGGATCGCTGCACGGAGGGCGGGTGGGCGGTGGTCTGGTCCATCCTGTTCTCCTGTTGCCCGGGGTGTTCCGTTTTCTGCCGACATCACTCGCCCTTGGCCGTCGCCGTTTCTTGGCCTCGGCAGGCCGTCACAGGACATCGCCAACGCGCCGTCGTCAAAAACGGTCAACAGGGCCGTGTTGAAAACAACCATGTGCCTCTGTCAACGTCCGAAACAGTGTTTCAATGTGCGGCCATGGTGATGCAGAATGAATAACTATGCAAAAAATATCGTTATTTCGAGATGGCAGGGGCTGCCCCATGCAGTCTAAGGTGATCTAAAAAACAGAATCAACTGTCGCCTGGAGAGACTTGGCAAAGAAGGTGAGGATGAATACGGCAAGACTTTTATGATGAAATTATAATATAGAGATTCGGCATGAACATGTCAATCCAGGAGGGAGTTCATCAAGAATGGCGAGTTTTCCATGCCGCCACCCCCCTTGTGCGGTGGGGTAAAATCGACTAGGCAGAGAGCTTGGCCGATCCCGGCTTCGTGGCCTCCGGCGGGGTGTTTTTGGAGAGCATATGGACAAGTCTCGCGTCCTTTTCGTTGATGATGACCCGGAAATGCTGGCTTCCTACCGACGCATCTTTCGGAAAAAATACGAGGTCATGACTGCGGGAGGGCCTGCCGAGGGATTGGCTGCGCTTGACGACGCCATGCGTTTCGCGGTGATCGTTTCGGACCTGCGCATGCCCGGGATGGACGGGGTGGCCTTTCTGGAGAACGTGCGCCAGAAAAGTCCCGAGACCGTGCGGATCATGCTCACGGGATACGCCGACGTGACGGCGGCCGTGGCGGCCGTCAACGCCAGCAAGGTGTTCAGCTTCCTGACCAAGCCCTGCCCCGAGGACGCCCTGGAGGCGGCGGTTGCGGCCGGGTTTCGCCAATACCAGCTGGTTGTGGCGGAAAAGGAACTCTTGCGCGGCACCGTGCGCGGCACCATCCGGCTGCTCACCGACCTCATGGCCATGGTCAACCCCGAGGCCTTCGGGAAGTCCTCCCGGGTGAAACGGTTGGTCATGGACCTGGCCCAATACATGGGACTCGCCGACCCGTGGCGGCTGGAGCTGGCGGCCATGCTCTCCCAGATCGGATGCGCGGCCCTGCCGCGCGACATCCTGCGCAAGGCCTATCAAGGCCAGCCCTTGACCGGAAATTTCGCCTTCGAGTTCGCCATGCACCCCAAGGTCGCCGCGGATCTCATCGCCAACATCCCCCGCCTCAAGGAGGTGGCGGAGATCGTGTCCTACCAGGAAAAACGCTACGACGGCGGAGGCTTGCCTCCGGGAGACGTGAAGGGGGAGGCCATTCCCCAGGGGGCCAGGCTGCTCAAGGCCTCCCTGGACTTCGACACCCTGGAGCGCATGGCTTCGGCCTCGGGGAAATTCGAGGAACCGGCCCAAAAAGCCCTGGAACGCATGCGCGGCCGCCGCGGCTGGTACGACCCGGCGGTGCTCGACGCCCTGGAGTCCATGATCAATTTTCCTGACGGGTACGAGCGGGCCCATCTGTTCGTCAGCCAGCTCAGGCCGGGAATGCTCCTGGATCAGGAAGTCCTGGATCTTTCGGGAGAGGTGCTTTTGAGCAAGGGGCAGGAGCTTGGGGCCATGGCCATCAAAAAATTGCGGGGGGCGCTTGGAGGCCGACAGGACGTGAGCGTCCGGGTTCTCGTGCCGCCGCGCGACAAACTGGAATTCGCGGAGCTTCTGGATGCTTGACGCCCAGTCGCCCCCCTCCGAGGGGAATACCGCCGCAACGCCGACCCGACCGGTTTCGGACGCCATCAAGGGGGTGTTTTCCACCCAGACCAAGGGGGTCATCGGGTTCGGGGCCACCAAGCGCAAGGTCAAGCAGCACATCTATGCCTTTGTGGAGGAAGAGCCCGACGGCTCCCTGTGCGTGCGGGAGCTCAACAAGCACTTCGTGCCCGTGGGCAAGTCCCGGTGGATCACCAAGGACGTCTTGCTCAAGGATTTTCTTCCCGAGCCCGACGTCTATCTGAACAAGGTGCTCCCGGCCATGCGCCAAGTCGAGGAGAGCGTGGAGAAGGCCGACGACCACCGGGTCAACGGGGAACTCATTTCCGCCGAATTCGAATACAAAAACGCCCTGCGTCTGGACGAAGAGCACATCCGGGGCACCTTCGGCCTGGGGCTCACCTATCTGGCCCGGGGCGAGACGGACAACGCCGACATCGTCTTCCGCCGGGTGGTGACCCTGGACGGGGCCTTCGACGAAGAACACAAGCATCTGTTCAACGAGTTCGGCATCCGGCTGCGCAAAAACGGCATGTATGCCCAGGCGCTGAAATTTTACAACCGGGCGGCCAAGCTCCTGAAGCGCGAGGATGAGCATCTGCTCTACAACATCGCCCGGACGTTTTACGAAAAAGGCCAGGGAAAGCAGGCCAGAAGGCTTTTGGAAAAGGCCCTGGTGAACAACCCGGACTTCGAGCAGGCCAGGGACTTTCTTGCCGTTCTCGAACGCGGCGGCCCTGTGCCGGGCGAGGGGGAGATGGAATCCGGGAACATGGACCTGGATCTGGAGGAGCCCGACAATTCCGGGCTTGCGCCATGACTGGGCACATCGGCGCCCATGTCGACGGACTCGACGCTTCCCTGGCCAGGGTCTTCGATGTCGTGCCGGACGGGTTGTGCATCCTTTCCGCCGATCTGGTGGTCCTGCGCATGAACCGGGCCATGGCCGGATGGTTTGCGGGCGGCGGCGATCCCGTGGGACGGTCCTGTCGGGAGGTTTTGTCCGCAAAGGGCTGCATGTGCGAGGACTGTCCGGCGGACATGGTTCTCACGGGACAGGCCTGCCGCATGAAGGAGCTGACCGTGCCGCTTCCCGGGGGCGGGTCGCGATATCTGGAGCTTTCGGCCACGCGTTTGCCGAGGGTGGACGACGGGCGCGGCGGGGTGCTGCTGTTCGCTCGGGACGTCAGCGTGCGCAAGGCCGCCGAGCGCGAGTTGCGCCAGGCCAACCAGGACATCGAACTGCTTTTGGGCTCCATCGGGTCCATCATGATCAGCCTCGACGGCGAGGGCGCCGTCACCCGCTGGAACCGGGCTGCGGCGGAGCTTTTGGGGCTTTCCGGACGCCAGGCCCTGGGGGGGCTGCTTTTCGATCTGGACATCGGCTGGGACTGGGAGCCCGTGCGGGAGGCCATCGAGACCTGCCGTCGCACGGGGGAGGCGGTGCGGGTGGACGAGATTCGGCTGCGCACGGCCGAGCAGGAGCGTTTTTTAGGGCTGACGGCCAACCCCGTCTCCTCCCCCGAGGGCCAGCCCCCGGGCGTGCTCATCCTTGGCCGGGACATCACCGGGATCAAGGTCCGCGAGGCCATGGCCAGCCACGAGATCAAGATGCAGTCCATCGGCCGCCTGGCTGCGGGCATCGCCCACGAGATCAACACCCCCATCCAGTACGTAAGCTACAACGCCGGGTTCCTGGAGGGGGCCTTCACCGATCTCCTGCGCCTGGTGGAGGCCTACCGGCAGGCCTTCGCCGCCCTGGGCCAGGCCGGAGACAAGCACGGCGACAGCCTGCCTCCGGGCCTGCGCCGGACCCTGGAGGAGGCCGAACGCGAGGCCGATCTGGACTATCTGGCCGCAGAGATTCCGGCCGCCGTGGCCAACAGCCGCAAGGGCATCCGCCAGGTGGCGGACATCGTGCGGGCCATGCGCCAGTTCTCCCACCCCGGCGGCGGGGAAAAGACCTTTTTCGACATCAACGCCGCCGTCAAGGACGCCCTTCTGGTCAGTCGCAACGAATGGAAGGAGACGGCCAGCCTGGTCATGGAGCTGGACCCCGAGTTGCCGCCGGTGTGCGGGCTGCCCCAGGAGATCGGGCAGGTGTTTTTGAACCTGATCCTGAATGCGGCCCAGGCCATGGAGGAGACGCGCGGGGACAAAACCGGCCTCCTCGGGACCATCACCGCCCGGACGGCCCGCGAAGGCGCATCCGTGGCGGTCGCCGTGGCCGACACCGGGCCGGGCATCCCCGAATCGGCGCGCGGCCGGGTCTTCGATCCCTTTTTCACCACCAAGGATGTGGGCAAGGGAACCGGTCAGGGCTTGTCTTTAGCCTACGCCGTGGTAGAACGGCATGGGGGAGACATCTTTTTCGAAACCACGCCGGGGCAGGGAACCGTGTTCACCGTCCGGCTGCCCATCGACGGCCCGCAAGGCAAAGACGCCGGGGCAAGCGGCTGATCCCCGCCCCTGCGTCCATGTGATCAACGTGGCCTGTCCGGCCAGCCGCGCGGCGAATCGGACGAGCCCTGCCAGATGTTCCCGCCGGGACAAAGGAGTGCGTGTGCCCCCCAGCGGACGCAGGATTTTATTCGTCGACGACGACCCCGAAACACTGGCCTCCTATGGCCGGGCTTTGCGCAAAAAATACGACCTGGACATGGCTCTGGGGCCGGTGCGGGGTCTGGAGGCCGTGGCCGAAAACGGGCCCTATGCCGTGGTGGTGTCGGATCTGCGGATGCCGGGCCTGGACGGGGTGGAATTTTTCTCCAGGCTGCGCAAGAGTTGTCCCGACACAGTGCGGATCATGCTCACCGGCTATGCCGACATCCGGTCGGCCATGGACGCCGTGAACACCGGCCATGTGTTCCGCTTCCTGGCCAAGCCCTGCGCCGAGGAGGAGCTCGACGCCGCCCTGACCGCCGCCATCGAGCAGTACGGGTTGGTCACGGCGGAGCGGACCTTTCTCAAAGGGACGCTGCGCGGCACCATCAAAGTGCTCACGGATCTTCTGGCCCTGCTCAACGCCAAGGCCCATGGGCGATCCGTGCGGGTCAAGCGCATCGTCCTGGACGTGGCGGGATATCTCGGCATCCCGGAGCCCTGGCGGCTGGAGCTGGCGGTCATGCTCTCCCAGATCGGCTGCGCCGCCCTGCCCGAGCGGATGCTTTCGGACATGCTGCAAACCGGGGAGCTCGACCCGCGCAGGCAACGGCTTTTCGACCAGCACCCGAGGATCGCCGGGGATCTGTTGATGAACATTCCCCGCCTCAACGAGGTGGCCGGGGTCATCCGCCACCAGGAAAAGCGGTATGACGGCTCCGGGCCTCCCCCGGGCGGCCCGAGCGGCCAGGACATCCCCCTGGGGGCCAGGCTTCTGAAGGTGGCCCTGGATTACGATACGTTGATCTCTTCGGGGCGCACCAAGGCCCAGGCCCTGGCGGCCATGCGCGGGCGCACGGGCTGGTACGACCCCCGCATTTTCGAGGCCTTCGCCACCCTGGCCCAGGCCCGGGAAGGTTTCACCCGCACGACGGCGCCGCCCGGGGAGGTCGTGCCGGGCATGGTCCTGGCCGACGACTTGCGCCTTGGCGGGGAGCTGGCGGCGGCGGCCGGAACCGTCGTGGACCATGATCTGGTCGCCAGGATCGCCCAGGCCGGGGAGGGCCTTCCCGAGGCCGTGGCGGTGTATGTCTCGCCCGAGGCCGAGAGTACGCTTTTTAGGCTGGAGCCGGAGCTTATGGAGCTGTTGCGGCGGGAACGCCGCGCTGCGGAGGATTGAGGCGGCTTCCTGGCGCGTACCGCGCCTGAAATTTTCGAGCCGGGGGGGCCATGGGCGCCGTGATGCGTTTAAAGACCGATCAGACTGCCAAGAGATACGAGAAGATCATTCTGGACTACTTCAACGAGGGCGGAGTGGTGTTGGTGTGCAGTGACGACGAGGCCTTCGTCAAGGCGTTGCGTTTCACCATCTCCCAACTCAAGCAGGATGTCCGCAGTGTCTGCCGGGAAGTCCAGGAATACGACGACGTGGTCACCCTGGCCGGGAAACTGGCCGAGAAGATCGCCGTGCCGCTGCTCGTCTTCCTGGAACGCCGCATGCACAAGGCGTCCTGCATCAAGACCGTCAAGGTGCTCAAGAACTTCTACGCCGACAAGACCAAGATCATCGTGGTCAGCAGCGAGACCTCCCGGGAAGAGATCATCCTGGCCCACGAGGTGGGCGCGGACAGCTTCATCACCAAACCCATCTCGGCCAACGCCATCATCGAGAAGGCGGCCTTCGCCATCCGTCCCAACACCCAGCTCGGGGTGCTCATGGACCGGTGCGCCGCCCTCATGGAGAGCGGGGAGCTGGCCGACGCCGAGACCCTGGCGGGGCGCATCTTCGAGATCAAGCCGGACAGCCTCAAGGGGCATCTGCTCATGGGCGACCTGGAGCTGCGCCGGGGCAACCACAAGGAGGCCGAGGTCCACTACCTCAAGGCCTACAAGAGCGAAAAACTCTTCATCGAGCCCCTAAAAAAGCTCGTGGACCTGAATTCGCAGACCGGCAACACGGACAAAAAGCTGTTTTTTTTAAACAAGCTCGACGTCCTCTCGCCGCTGAACTTCGAACGCAAGGTGGAGATCGGGGAAACCTACCTTGCCCGCGACGAGACCGACAAGGCCCGGGACTATTTCGAGCAGGCCAAGAAGGTGGTGGGCAAGGTGGCGGCGGACATGGTCAGCGAGTCGCTCATGGAGATCGCCCGCAAGATCGGCGAGAAGGACGAGGAACTGGCCCTGGCCTACATGACCGAGGCCATCGAGGCCAAGGGCCTGGAGTTGACCCGCGACGACCTGTGGATGTTCAACAACCGGGGCATCGTGCTGCGCAAGCAGGGGAAATGGAGCGAGGCCGTTGACAACTATGTCAAGGCCCTGAACCTAGCCCCGGGCGACGCCGGGCTGTATTACAACATCGGGGTGGCCTATGCCGATGGCCGGGTCTACGACAAGGCCTCGGAGGCATTTCAAAAGGCCGTGCAGGCCGACGGGGCCATCGTGCTGCAATCGCCATCGGTGGGATACAACATCGCCATGGCCCTGCACCGGGTCAGAATGCCCGTGGAGGCCAAGAAATACCTGGGCATGGCCTTGGACCTGGACCCTGGCTACGAGCCCGCCAAAAAGCTTCTGGAGAGTCTGTCCTGACGGGCGCGTCCCAAGCCGGTCAGTCCCGACAGTGAGCGCGCCAGGCCGGATGCAGGCGTATTTTTAGAAAGATGCGGGGGGCGTTTTTCAAGGGACGTCTTAACCGTGCCCCGGCCACTTGCCCGTAGGCCGCCAAGACGCTACCATTGCCCCCGTGCGCCGGATGGCGGCGTAACCCGACCCTGTCCAGGAGATGCGGCGGCCATGAGCGAACCCCTGCCCCTTTTCCCCGAGACCTACGGCTTCGTGCCGCTTTTGGAGAAGGTCCGGGCCTCGGTCCAGGCCGATGTGGCCCGGGTCGAGGCGTCCGGATCGGGCGTTTTGGCCGAAAGTCGGCGCATGGCGCCCCAACCTGCGGCCTCCGGCGGCGTGGCCGCGCCCGGAGAACTCTCCACGGGCCGGGTGGCGGACGCCGAGGCCTGACGCCGGGCCAGGCCCGCGCCATCTTTTTTCCCAAAACACGACATCCCCGAAAACATGGTCAAGGACACGCGCGTCATGGACGATACGGATTGGCGGGAGCAGCGCCGCCGGGTGATGGCCGAGGCCCGGCGGGTGGTGGTCAAGGTGGGCAGCGCGGTGCTGGCCGGACAGGGCGGAGTGGACCAGGCCGTGGTGGCCGACCTGGCCCGGCAGGTGGCGGCGCTTTCGGGCGAGGGCCGCGACGTGCTCATGGTCTCAAGCGGCGCGGTGGCCGCCGGGCGCGGGGTCATCAGCTCCCACTACAACCCCTCCCTGGTGCCGCATCGCCAGGCGGCCTCGGCCATCGGGCAAAGCCGTCTGATCCACGCCTACGACCAGGAATTCGCCTTGCACGGCCGGGCGGCGGCCCAGGTGCTTTTGACCCGCGACGACCTGGAGTCGCGCGAACGCTACCTCAACCTGCGCAACACCCTGCGCACCCTGTTCGATTTCGGAGTCATCCCCATTTTGAACGAGAACGATTCCGTGGCCGTGCAGGAACTGGTCTACGGGGACAACGACTGTCTGGCCGGTCTGTTGGTGGGGGTGATCGGGGCGGATCTCTTCGTGAACCTGACCTCGGCCCGGGGGGTGTTCGCGCAAAATCCCGAGGAGGCCCCGGACGCCCCGCCCATGGCCTGCATTCCGGACATCGGTTCCCTGGATATCGCGGCCATGTGCGGCCAAAAGACCCTGCTGGGCACCGGCGGCATGCATTCCAAGCTCCTCTCGGCCAAGCGCGTGGCCCAGTTGTGCACGCCGACCCTGATCCTGTGCGGCCGCGAACCCGGGGCCATGGTCCGGGCCTTTGCCGGGGAGGAGATCGGCACCTGGGTGGCCCCGGAGAAAAAGGCCATCTCCCGGCGCAAATACTGGCTGGCCTACAACCTGGACCCCAAGGGCGACATCGTCATCGACGCAGGCGCGGCCCGGGCCTTGCGCGAAGGCGGCAAGAGCCTGCTTCCGGCCGGGATCGTGGACGTGAGCGGGGATTTCGGGGTGGGCGCGCCGGTGCGCATCGTCCTGGCCGACGGCGAGGCCGTGGGGGTGGGGCTGTCCAACTACGGCGCGGCGGACCTGTTGAAAATCATGGGCCTGCGCAGCAACCGCATCGCCCAGGTGCTCGGGCAGGCCTCCTATCCCGAGGCCGTCCACCGCGACAACATGGTGCTCGGGGCGGCCATCTAGGGCCGGGCGTCGGCCAAAAAGCGTCTCAGCGGGGCGTCTGCCCCAGCACCTCCGCCATCACCCGGGCAAGCGCTTCAATCGTGTGGGGCTTGGTCACATATCCGTCCATCCCGGCCATGAGAAAATGCTCCTTGTCGCCGGGCATGGCATAGGCGGTCAGGGCGACGACGGGGAGGCGCTTCACCTCCTCGCCGACCTCGCCGCCGCGGATGGCCCGGGTGGCCTCCAACCCGTCCATGACCGGCATCTGGATGTCCATGAGCACCATGTCGAAGGGTTCCCGGCGCAGGGCGTCCAGGGCCTGTCGGCCGTCGCCGACCACATGCACGGCGGCCCCGGCGAGCTCCAACTGCCGCTTGACGGCGAGACAGCCGGTCTGATCGTCGTCGGCCAGCAGCACCCGCAGGCCGTGGAGAAACGACATGTCCTCCGGGCCCGGCTGTTCCGGGGCGGGGAGGGGGGCCGCCACGGCGAAGGGCATGGTGAGATACATGGTGGTCCCCTCGCCGACCGTGCTGTCCAGGGCGATGTCGCCGCCCATGAGGCGCACGAGGTGCTTGCAGATGGACAGGCCCAGCCCTGCGCCCTGGTGGGTCCGGGTGAATCCCGCGCTGGCCTGGATGAAGGGCGTGAACAAGCTCTCAAGCTTGTCTTCGGGAATGCCGCACCCGGTGTCCGACACCGCGAACAGGATGCGGCAGCGGCCGGGGGGCGAAAACGGCAGCCGCGAGGCCTCCACGGTCACGCTGCCGGAGGATGTGAACTTGAAGGCGTTGCCCACAAAGTTGTTGAGCACCTGTTGGAGACGCAGGGTGTCGCCGATCAGGCGGTCGGGGAGGGCCGGGTCGATGCGGACCAGGAAAGAGACGCCGGTCTGGCGTGCGGCAGGCAGGAACAACTGCTCCACCGCGAAGATCGCCCCGGACAGGCTGAAGGGTTCGGCCTGGATAGCCAGCCGTCCCGCCTCGATCCGGGAGAGATCCAGGATGTCCGAGAGCAGCCGGGTCAACCGCTGGCTGGATTGGATGGCCATGTCGGCATATCCCTCCTGCTCGGCGTCCAGGGGCGTGGTCTTTATGAGCTGGAGCATGCCCAGAACGCCGTTGAGGGGGGTTCGGATCTCGTGGCTCATGTTGGCCAGGAATTCGGACTTGGCCTGGCTGGCGGCCTCGGCCTGCTCTTTGGCCTGGCGTAGCGCCGCTTCGTCGTCCAGGCGCTCCATCTCTCCGGCGGCCCGGACGGCCGCCAGTTTCAGGGTCGACTCGGCCAATGCGCGGTTCGCCAGGGGGCTGCGCCCGATAACCGCGATCAGGCCGATGGGCTGCCCGGTGTGCCCGAACAGGGTCACGCCGACATAGCTTTCCGCCCGCAGTTCCGTAAGCACATGGTCGTGCGGGAAAAGTCGACGCACGTTGGCGGGGAAGCAGCAGACCATTTTGCCCGCCACCTCGCCGCAGGGCGTGTCTTTGAGGGCATACGCCACATTGTCCTCGAAATGGCCGTCGCACCAGACGGCTACCGTCCGGGCGGTCAATCCTTCCCCTTCGAGACGGTCGATGCAGACGAAGTCCATGCCCAGGTTCTGGGCCAGATACCTGGCCAGGGCGTGGAAAAACGGCTCGCTGGCGGGCCCGCTGCCGGTTTGGGCCAGAAACCGCAACACGTCTTCCATCCGCTTGCGCTCGGTGATGTCCCGGCACAGGCATAACACCAGGGGGTCACCGGCCACCAAGGCCCCGCATGCGCTGATCTCCACGTCGTATTCCGATCCGTCCCGGCGCCGGTGGCGGCTTTCGAACACGCTGTTTAAGCGCGTCAAATCCGCAAAATTGGCGCGGATGTCTTCCTCGGTCTGACAGGCTTCCCAATCCCAGGTGTGCATGTGCATCACGTCGTCGACGCCGCATCCCAGCATGTCGGCAAAGCGCCGGTTCACGTCCACGACCTGATGCTCTGCATTGATGACCACGATTCCGTCGTTGCTGGTGTCCATCAAGGCGCGGCGGCGGGCGGACTCGTTTTTCAAGTCCTGTTCGGCGCGCTTGCGTTCGGTGATGTCCGTGAACATGGCGAAGGAGCCGACGAACCGGCCGGTGTCGTCCTTGAGCACCTTTGCGGCCACCAGGGTCCACAGTGCGGAGCCGTCCTTGCGCCGAAAGCGGCGTTCGTAGATCTCGTCGATCCCGGCGTGCCGCCGCTGCATGCGTTGGGCGTGGGCCGCCATGTCCTCGACAAAGAAAAAGTCCTCAACCTTCCGTCCCAGCATGTCCTGCGACGTATATCCCAGCATGTTGGCCATGCTCTCGTTGACGAAGGTGGTCGCATGGGTGGCGTCCATGGACCAGATCCCCTCGTTGGCGGTTTCCACCAGCAGGCGATAGCTGCCCTCGCTGGTCTTCAGATCGGCCCGTGCCTGTTCGCCTCGCATCCTTTTGACGATCATGAGGCCGAAAAGCGCCGTGCCCAGGGGATAGATCGCCAGCACCGGAAGCGAGATGCGGGACAGGACGGAGAGGGCGGTGTCCCAGGGAAGCGTCAGCATCAGGGCCAGCATGGCGATGTGAACGGCCAGGCCGAAAAGGAACAGTTCCCGGAACGGACGCCGGTATTCCTGGGGCCGCCCGCGCAGATGCCGCCAGGCGATTCCAATGAGCCCGGAAGCCAGGATCACGAACACCCCTGTCCAGGCCCCGATCCCGCCCTGGGAGAGCCGGAAGGCGGCGGTCACGGCCATGGCCGTCAGGGTGGGCACGGCGCCGAAAAAAAGGCCCGAGATGCTGACCAGGACCGAGCGGGTGTCGAAAACCACGCCCGGGGAAAAGGTCCAGGGCGTGAGCATGACCACCAGGCCCAAGACGCCCAGCCCCGCCCCCAGGGCGAGCTGTCGGAGCAGACCTTTCGATTTCCCGCGCGGTCCTTGCATCAGGGCCTCGAACAGAAGCGCCCCGATCAGAAGCAGGGCGATGTTCTGTATAAGCGAGATGGTGGTTGGCATGGCGATCCTGGTTTTGGCGATGACCGGTTGGGTTGTTCGACACCTAACACGCCAAGCGGAGTTTGCCAATTTTTCGGGTCAGTGATGTCTTTCACAGCATGTTTTTTAAGCCTTGGCGACGATGTTGCGTGATCAGGAATGTATCGGGGCCGGGGTTTGCCAGGAGGGCAGGGGCGGACAAGAGATTGACGCCAGGGGCATTTTGAGCAGAAGCGTCGCTTTGGCGCATTGTTGCAAAAGCGCGGGGCCGACGCTGAAACGGGCGGCCCCGGGCGCACACGGATGCCTGCCCGGGCCTGGGAATTGGACGGGGACGGGGGAGCGGCGTCTCAGGCCAGGGCCAGCCAGTTGCGGACCACCCGGCGGCAGAACTCCTGGGACTCGGCCGCCAAAACGGGCAGATCGGCGGCAAGCTCGGCGAAATAGGCCTCGCCGTAGGCCTCCCGGTAGGGGGCGTAGGTGTCGATGCCCCCCTGTCGGAACAGAGCGATCCAGTTGCTGGCGATCACCGAATCGACCTCCAGGTGGAACTGGAAGCCATAGGAGGCGGCCCCGACCCGGAAGCATTGGTTGGGGCAGTCCTGCCCGGCGACCAGGGCCACGGCCCCCGGGGGCAGGTCGAAGGTGTCCTCGTGAAACTCCATGAGCCGGGGCAGGGGCAGGGCGGGCCCAAGCACGGGATCGACCCGCCCGTCGGCGGTGGCCGCAAGCGGCGTGAACCCGAATTCCAGCCGACCCATGGGCCATGGTCTGCCGCCATGTGCCCGGGCCAAAAGCTGCGCCCCCAGGCAGATGCCGGCCACGGGACGTTTTTCGGCCGCAAAGGCCCGCATGAGCGTCAGCAGGGCCGGGAAATGGGGCGACGCCGCGTCGTCGAACGCATGCTGCGGCCCCCCCAGGACCACCAGGGCGTCGAACCCCTCGGGAGACGGAGGAAGCCCCTGTCCCTCGGCCGGGGCGACCGTGGTCAGGATCGCGCCCAGCCGGGCCAAGCCCTTGACGAAATCCCCGCCCGGGGCCCGGTCGCTGTGTTGCACCACCAGGATGCGCCGCCCCATGGATACGTCATCCGAAACAGGATGCACGGTCACGGCCGTTTCGTAATACGGCGTGCCGTCGCCCACCCGGCTGGCCATATCCCGGGTCAGGCGGTTGAGGCCGTGCCCGGCCTTGGTCCAGCCTCCCCGGTCGGCCGCCAGGATGTCCGGCCGCAGTCCTGCTTCCGCACGCAACGTGGCCATGGCCTCGCCATGCGGGCTTTTCACCATGACCGGCATGCCGTCGGCCAGGCCCCGCCGGGCGGCCTCGGAGGCGGCCAGCCGGACCACGGGCAGGGGCTCGTGGTCGGCCATGGTCCGTTCGGAGCAGATGTAGCCGTGGGGGGCGATGGTCAAGAACCGGTAGGGATAGGCCGGGTCGGGTTCGGGAATGTGGGACGGATCGAACGCGGTCAGGAACTGGAACTTTCCCGACGGCGTGGGGAAGACCTTGTCCGCATAGGGGACCATGGGGGCGTTTAGGCGCAAGTGCCCCTTTTTGAGGGTGTCCGGGTCGCCGCCCTGCTCCCACACCGGGGCGCATAGCTCGCGCAGCCAGGCGTCCTCGCTTTTGCGGAAGCTGTTCGCAAAGGGGAAGCGCGCCGCCAGCTCGTAAAACATGCGAAATTCCGATTTGCATTCGCCCACAGGCGCGATGGCCGGATTGACCGGTCCCACATAGTTGTGCCCGTAGCTGGCCATGACGTCGGTCTCTTCCAGGAAGGTCGTGGCGGGCAGAAAGACGTGGGCGAAATCGGAGGTGTCGTCCATGTAATGGCCGGAATAGACCACGAACTCGGCCTTGCGGAAGGCGGCGGCCACCAAGGAGGTGTTGGGGGCCATGCACAGGGGGTTGGCCGCCGTGACGTAGATCATGCGAATGGCCGGGTCTTTGGCCGCCAGGATCTCCCGGCCGATGACCGGCAACAGCAGGGTGCGGCGCGGCGGATTGAGGCCGTCGCCCCACAGGCGTTGGTCGTAGGGCCCGTATTCCTCGAAGCCCTGGCTCACCCCGCCGCCGGGCACGCCCAGGTTGCCGCAGATGGCCCCCAGGGCGTCGATGGCCCGGATGCCGTAGTGGGCGTATTCATGGCGGTGCAGGCCCCAGCCGAGCAGGATGGAGGCGGGTTTCTTGGCCATGAGCGTCTCGGCCAGAAGCTCAACCTCCCCCCGGGACACCCCGGCCCGGCGGCACAGGTCGTCCACGGAAAAGCCCGACAAAATCTCCAGGTAGGCCTCCACGCCCACGGCATGACGGGCCAAAAACTCCCGGTCCCCGGCCCCGGCGGCCAGCACCAGCTTGGCGGCGGCCATGGCCAGGAAGACGTCGCCGCCCGGCCGGGGGGCGATGTGGTGGTCGGCCAGGACCGCCGACTTGCTGCGCATGGGGTCGATGAGCAGGACCGTGCCGCCGCGTTTGCGGATGTCCCGGGTGATGGCCGTGAGGCTGATGTTGGTGGACACGGGGTTTCTGCCCCACAGGATCATGGCCTGGCTGTGGTAATGGTCCAGGGGATCGTGGGAGATGCGTTCGCCCAGGTCCAGGTTCTGGGAGGCCTGTCCGGCGCCGCCGCACAGGGAGCCGCGCAGGGTGGTCACTCCTCCGAAAAGGTTGAAGAAATACTTATTGAGGAGCTTAAGCGCCGTCCTTTCGCCATACCCTTGGTAATACAGAATAGACTCAGTTCCGGACTCTGAAGCGTAAGTCTTCAGGCGTTCGGCCACCAGATCCAGCACCTCGTCCCAACCCGTGCGGACCCACCGGCCATTGACCCGGAGCATGGGGTGGGTGATGCGTTCCGGGCCGTAGACCCGTTTGACGTAGCGGGCGGCCTTGACGCAGGTCACGCCCCGGGTCAGCGGGTGGGCAGGATTCCCGGCCAGCCCGGTCAGTCGGCCGCCGTCCACGGTGGCCAACAGGCCGCAGGCGTTGGGGCAATCCCTCGTGCAGGTGGTGATGACGGTCTTGACGTCGCTCATGGATTTCCGGCCTCCGCCGGGGCGGCCTGTCGGGCGCCGCCCGCCTCGCCCTCCCCGGTTGCGGGGGAGGCGGTTCGCTTCAGGGCCATGCAGCCGCCCTGGCAGCGCCGCATGAAGTCCTTGCATTCGAAACATGCCGCCGAGACGTTGGCAAGCCGGATGGGCCGCGCCGCCTCGGCCAGTCGCCACATGAGGGCGGCATGGTCGGCAAAGGCCGTCACGTCGGGAACGCTGATGCCGCGCATGGGCAGGCAATAGGAGGCGGACAGATCGGGATGCACGTCCGCGCAGGGGTGGCAGACCCCGGAAAACTTCATGGAGACCCGCTCCAGGTAACGCCGATCCTCGTCGCACAGGTCGCACAGGCGTACGCTGCAATCCAGTCCCGTGCGCACCCCCCGGGCCTCGCAGGCCTTCACGAAGGAGGCCGCATGGGACATGATCTGCCGGGTGTCGTCCAGGGTGAAGTGGTCGTTGTCCGCGTCGTGGTTCGGGCGGGAGATGTCGTAGCGCACGGTGGTCACGCCGTAGCGGTCCAGGGCGTCAAGCAGATAGCCGTAGTCCAGGCCTGTGCGTGAGAAATTTTTGGAGAAGGCCACCCTGGCCCCGAGCTGGCGCAGCCGGGTCAGGGTGGCGTGGAGCATGGCGGCCTGGGCCGGGGCATAGCCGGCTGGGTCGTTGTAGTTGACCACGAAGTTTGCGACCAGGGGGGCGAGGCGATCCGCCAGGGAGACGGGGAACAGGCCGTTGGTGAAAAGCGCCGCCGGGATGCCTGCGGCCACGGTGGCCGCGATCATCTCCGGCAGTTCCGGATGCAGGGTCGGTTCGCCGCCGATGAAGGCCGCCGCCGGGAGCCCGGCCCCGCGCATCCACGGAAGAAGCCTGGCGAACGTCTCCCGGGTCATGTCCCCTGGGTATTCCTGCCGCATCCGCGTGGCGAAGCAGTAGGGACAGGCCAGATTGCAGCGATAGGTGACGAATATCTTGATCATGCCGTCCTCAAGGCCGCCTCGGCCCTGGCAAGCGTTCCATGGTTTCGGGAGGCCCGGCCGTCAGGCCGTCAGGCGTTGGCCGGTGGCCGCATCGAAGGCGTGCAGCATGGAGGGGAGCTTGATGCGCAGGCCGATCTCCCGGCCCACGGCCACGGTCTTGGCCGCAGCGCTCTCCACCAGGACGCGCACCTCGGCCTCGTCCTTCTTCACCGTCAACACGGACTTGAGCCCCAGGGGCTCGATATCGGACACCACTCCGGTCAAATCCGCTCCGGAGAGGTCGGCCAGCCCCAGGTTCTCGGGCCGGACGCCCAGCTCGAATCCGTCCGGGGCGGCGGCCAGGACCGGACGCAGATGCCCCGGGACGGGCAGCCGCCACCCCGAGACGCGGATGGCCTCCCCGTCCGGATCGAGGCGGGCCGGGAGGATGTTGATCAGCGGCGCGCCCACGGCCCGGGCCGTCTCCCGGTCCACGGGCTGGTCGTAGAGCGCCTGGGGCGTGGCGATCTGGACCACCCGTCCCTGGCGCAGCATGACCACCGTGTCGGCGATGGCCAGGGCCTCGTTGAAGTCCGGCGTGGCCATAAGGAAGGAATAGCCGTGTTCGCTTTGCAGGCGTCGCAGTTCGGCGCGCAGTTCGATGCGCAGCTTGGCGTCCAGGCTGGAGAGGGGTTCGTCCAAAAGAAACAGGCTCGGCGTCCGGATGAGCGCCCGGCCCAGGGCGATGCGCTGCCGTTCGCCGCCGCTCATGGTCGCCGGGAGCCGTCCCAGGGTGTGGCCAATTTTGAGCACCTTGGCCATGGCCTGGACCTTCTCCGCGATCTCCGGCCGGGGCGTCTTTCGGATCAAAAGGGGGCTTGCGATGTTCTCGAAGCCGGTCTTGTTGGGATACAGGGCCAGATTGTCGAAGATCATGGCTATGTCGCGGTCCTTGGGCTCCCACCCGGCCACGTCCCGGCCCGCCAGGAGCACCCGCCCGGCGTCGGGCTGATCCAGCCCGGCGATGAGGCGCAGGGTGGTGGTCTTGCCCGCCCCGGCATGGCCCAGGATGACCGTCAGCGAGGCTTTGGGGACCGTGAAGGACACGCCGTCCAGGGCGGGCTTGCCCCGGAAGCTTTTCGTCAGGTTTTCCAGGGCCAGGACCGGGGCCGTCTGGCCGCCAGGCGCGGTGTCGTTCACAGGGGCCTCCCCATGGGGCTTACGTCCAGTCTGCGGCTGCTGTCGCCGCCGAAAAAGACCAGGGAACCTGGGTCGAAATCCATCCCCACGGACTGTCCCATCACGGGACGCTCGGAGGCGGGGAGGATGACATCCAGTTTGACCGAGGCGACATCTACGGTGACCACCACGTCGCCGCCCCGGAACTCCACCAGGGAGACCTTCCCGGCCAGGGGGGCTTCGGACTCCGGGGCCAGCCGCAGGGACTCGGGCCGCAGCCCCAGGGTGTACGAGCCTTTTTTCAGGGAGCAGTCCACGGGCAGGGCCAGGGTCAGGGGGCCATGGGTGAACGTCGGTCCCGCCGCGCCGGGCGTGATCTCCCCGGCCAGCAGGTTCATGGGCGGCGAGCCCAAAAATCCGGCCACATAGACATGGTCCGGGCGTTCGCAGATGACGCTGGTTTTCTCCACCTGAAGGATCTTCCCGGCATGCATCACGGCGATGCGGTCGGCCAGGGACAGGGCCTCGATCTGGTCGTGGGTGACGTAGATGATGGTCAGGCCGATTTCGCTTTGCAGACGTCGCAGCTCCCGGCGCATGGTCAACCGGGCGGCGGCCTCCAGGTTGGACAGGGGCTCGTCCAAAAGCAGCACGGCCGGTTTGGTCACCAGGGTGCGGCCGATGGCCACCCGCTGCATCTCGGAACCGCCGAGATCCCGGGCCCGGACATTGAGGCGGCCGCCCATGCCCAAAAGCTCCGCGACCTCGTCCACGGCCCGGTCGATGTCGTCCTTGGCCGCCTTGCGCACCACCAGGCCGAAGGCCAGGTTCTGACGCACGGTCATGGAGGGAAAGACCGCATAATCCTGGAACACCAGGCCCACGTTGCGTTTGCCCGGGGGGATGTTCACGATGGACAGCCCGTCGATGTGGATGTCGCCCGAGGTGGGTTCTTCCAGGCCGACGACCATGTTCAGGGTGGTGGACTTGCCGCAGCCCGAGGGTCCGAGCAGGGCGATGGTCTCCCCGGGGGCCACGCTTAAGTCGATGCCGTCCACGGCCACCACGGCCCCGTCGTTGTATTCTTTGACCAGGGACACGAGTTCGAGTTTGGGGATGCTCATTGTTTGATGGCTCCGAAGGTCATGCCCCGGGCCAGATGGCCCTGGATGAGGTAGCCGACGATGACCAGGGGAACCATGGCCAGGACGGCCAGGGCGGCCTGGACGCCGTAGAGGGTTCCAGCCGTGGCCGTGACGTACTTGGCCAGTTGCACGGGGATGGTGCTCACGTTGCTGTAGGAGAGCACCAGGGCGAACATGAATTCCGACCAGTTGAGGATGAAGATGAACATGGTGGTGGCGAAAAGCCCGCCCCGGATGAGCGGGATGGTCACCGTGAGGTGGGCCTTCATGCGCGATTTGCCGTCGATCATGGCCGCCTCCTCGATCTCCCGGGGCAGGTCGTCCACGAAGCTTTTGAGCATCCAGGTGGAGAAGGGCAGGGTGGCCGCCACGTAGATGGCGATGAGCCCCACGTAGCTGTCGGTCAAGCCGATGTTGGAGAAGATGATCACGAAGGGCACGGCGATGGCCGCCGGGGGGAACATCCGTCCGGAGAGGATGACCAGCGGCGTGGATTTGTTCTCGGCGCCGTAGCGGGAGATGCCGATGGCCGCGAACAGCCCGATGAGCACCGACAGGGCCGTGGACGTGATCGAGGCCAGAAGCGAACCGAAGACGGCCTTGGTGGCCGACTGGCTGACCCCGCCCACGCCGTATTCCTTGAGGGCGTCGGGATCGAAGAGGGTCTTGAAGTTGATAAGCGTCGGTTCCGACGGAATCCAGATGGCGGGCGAGGCGTTCCAGTCCGTGGGGGGCTTGATGGCCGTCATGAGGATCCAGAACACCGGGAAGAGCACCAAGGCCAGGGCGGCGGCCAGAAGCGCCGCCTGGAGCAGGGTGAGATTTTTCGAGAGCATCAGCGCTTCACCTCCAAAAGCTGGTTGCGCACCGGCATCAGCAGCAGGTGGATGAGCCCCAGCGCCCCGAGGAGCACCAGGAAGGCGGCGGCCGCGCCGTAGGCCAGTTGGAAATCGTTGAAGGCCAGCTTGTAAATATAGAGGCTGATGGTCTCCGTGGCCGATCCGGGTCCGCCCCGGGTCAGCATGAACACCTCGTCGAAAAGCTTGATGATCTCCATGGCCCGGATGACGAAGGCCACGATGATCACCGGTTTCAGCGTGGGCATGATCACCCGCCAGAAGACCTGGCGGGGGTTGGCCCCCAGGATGACCGCCGCGCGCACCGGGTTTTCCGGCACGGAGTTGAGGCCCGACAAAAGGATCAGAAAAAAAAGCGGCGTCCAGTGCCAGACCTCGGTGATGATGACCGCCAAGACGGCCAGGGGGGCGCTGCGGAACCACTCCATGGCCATGTCGGGGCCAAGGACGAATTCGAGGATCTGGTTCACGGGGCCGCTGGACTGGAAGAGCATCCAGAAGATGTAGCCGACCACCACCGGCAGGATCATCATGGGCGTCAAAAAGGCGGAGAAAAGCAGGGACTTGCCCCGAAACGAGCGCATGAACAGGACCGCCAGGGAGAGCCCGAAGGTGAATTCCAGGGCCAGACAGACGGCGGAGATGCACAGGGTGCGTAGGACCGCATACAGGAACCGGGTGTCCCAGATGAGCAGTTCGCTGTAGTTCTCAAACCCCACGAACTCGGCGTCGAACAGGGAGCCCCGGGTAGGCGACCAGTCGGTGAAGCTCATGTACAGGGCCACCAGAAGCGGGATGACCAGGACCAGGACGGAAACGATCTGCCCCGGCAGGGTCAGGGCCAGGCCGATGGAGCCGCCCTTCGCCCGGGGAGGCTTTCCCCCGCCGTGCGGCGCAGCAGGGGAAAGGTCCGGGGCGTCGGAGGATGTCGCGACGGGTGGGTTCAAAACGTTTGCCTTTTTGCGCCCCCCAGGCCCCTTTGGAGCCGGGGGGGCGGTTTCGGCGCTCGGATGCGCCCGTCTCAAAGACAACACAAGTATGCAACAATCAGCAACGGATGCGTCAGGTAGGGGCGTTCCTCCCGCTAGGCATCCGGCCACTTGTCCGCGCCGCTGGCCTTCTTGATGGGCTCGGCCAGGTTCTTGGCCAGGGTCAGCCAGGACTTGCGCACCTTGTCCTTGCCGATGCGCTTGGTGATCCGCTCAAAGGAGTGGGCGGCGGCCTCCAGGGCCTCCTTGGGCTTTTTCTCGCCGGTCATGCAGGCGTGGACCTGCTTGTCCAGGGCGTCCTGGTATTCGAAGCCGCCGGGCAGGCAGAAGTCCGGCACGGTGTTGACCATGTTGTCGTAGAGGGTCTTTAAGTACGGCTTGGTGTAGGTTTGCACCAACCGCTCGGTGGGCTCGAGCATGTGGTTGACCCGGTAGGGATCGGAATAGCCGCCCAGGTAAGGAATGGCGTCGGCCGAGATGGTCGGGGAGGTCATCCACTGGGAATAGGCGTAGGCCAGTTCGGGGTTGGCGGAATACTTGGACACGGCGTAGCCGTAGCCCCAGCAGAAAAGCCCGGCGTAGAGCTTGCTGCCGTCTTTCAAGAAGTCGGCGGGCATGACCGTGGCCGCGATCTTGCCGGTAGTGGCCGGGCCGGTGGAGGGGGCCATGGAATACTTGAATCCCGAAGGCCACACGATGTTCATGAACCCTTCGCCGCGTCCGAAGGCGTTGTAGTTCGAGGACCAGGTGAAGCTGAAGGCGTCGGGATGCAGGTAGGCGTTCATGGCCAGCATGTCTTCCAGGGCGGCCACGCCTTCCTCGGAGTTGAAGGTGGGATTCATGTCCGCGTCGAAATACAGCTTGCCCTTGGACACCAGGCGCTGCATGAACATCCACTTGACGTAGTAGGGAGAGCGGTATTCCAGGGAGCCGTAGAAGCCCTTGGCCGGATCGTGCATGAACTGGGCCAGGTTGTAGTATTCCTTCCAGGTGTGGGGCACGGAAAGCTCATAGCCGTACTTGTCGGCGAAGGCCTTTTTCTTTTCCGGGTCGTCCAGGTAGTCCGAGCGGCAAAGGAGCGTGATCTGGTCGCCGTCGTTGAGAAGTCCGGCCACGCGGCCGTTGTAGAGCTGGGCATGGTGGCTGGCCGGGAAGACCACGCCCCACTGCTTGTTGAAAAGGTCCGGCTGGTATTTGTCGGTCCAGTCCGTGAGGTCGTAGATGACCCCGGAGTCGATCCAGTCCGGATAGGACATGGCCGTGGGCATCATCACGTCGTAACGGCCGGTCTTGGCCACGGCCTCCTGCATGCCCTTGGTGTGCACCACCTCGTCGGGCTCTTCGATGAACTCCAACTGGATGCCCAACTCATTTTTCCACTTGTCCACGTACGGGGTCATGTTGCCGATGGACCCGGTGGGGATCAAAAGCGTCAGGGTCTTCTTGTCGGCCTTGGCGGCGGCCTCCTTGGCCAGGGCCCAGGCCCGCTCCTCGGGGCCGGAGATGGAGGCCCAGGCCGTGGCCGCGCCAAAGGGCGACAGGCTCACGGCGTTGGCCACCGCCGCCGTGACCCCCAGGGCCATAAGCTTGGTCAGAAAGCTGCGCCGGGTCATTTTGCCTGCGTCGAACTTCTTGCATGCCTTGCCGATTTTGCGTTTCGTCTCGTCCATGCTGCACCTCGCGAAGTGGTTTGAATTCGAATCCTTTTTGGGCGCCCCCTGGGGGGGCGGGCGCGCCGTGGGCCTCGTTGAAATAGACGTCTCCTGCGCCGTGTCCCTGGCGGTTACAGGCTGTAGCGTTGGTACGCGTTTTCGCAGGGGTTGCCGGGGCAGACCTCGATCCATCCTGCTTCCGGGTCCATGACCACGGCGAAGACGGTGTGGAAGGCCGTACGCTCGTCCTCGCCGGGGAATCCGTGGGCGCAGATGCAGCGCGGATGGTTGACGTGGTTCGCGGACAGTTCCTTGAGGGCCTCCGGGGTCAGGCGGCCACGGCGTGTGTCCAGGAACCCCTGGGCCACCTGGCGGCGCACCATGGAGCCGCCGTGGCTGAGCCAGTTCGGCGTCTCGAAGGCCCGCATGCGATCTGAAAGGTAGTGGTTGGTGTGGGCTCTCGAGCCGTCGATATCCAGGAGGTCGTAGGTCGTGGCCGAGGTTTCGGCGCAAAAGGCCGCCCCGGACCCGGCCATCTGGTAGTTGATGCCCGTGGCCCGGGGGGAGAAGATCGCCGCGCCCAGGGCGTCGCCGATGCGCTCGGCGCAAAGGGCCTTGCGCACGATAAAGGGATAGATGACCCCGGGCCGGGCGTCCGTGGCCGCCACCTTGTTGATGACCAGCCCCACCCCGGCGCTGCTTACGCCGCACAGGCCCAGGATTCCGGCGAAGGACACGATCAGGGCCTGGGGGCCGTTTTCGGGGCGAAGGCGCAACAGGCACAGGTATTTCTCGTAATACTTCTCCATGTCGTAGGTCTGGCCGAGGTAGGCCCGGCCGTCCGCCGAGGCCCCGGCCATGACGTTGACGGTCGTGCAGCCCCACAGGGAATCGGGCAGCAGCCTGCCCCCGAGCCCCGGGGCCCGCACGTCCTCCAACTCCAGGAAGCAGTTGAGATGCAGGATCTCTTCGAAGGTCGTCCCGGCCCCCTCGGCGACGCCGCGCATCTCGTCCACCAGTCCCGGGGAGAATTTCTCCAGAAATCCGATGTTGCGCAGGCAAAAGGCCGTCAGCGTCTCGTGCCCGGCCCTGAGGTAGGCGTTGTTGGCCTGATGCACGGCCGCGATGCTGGCCACGAAGTCCGTGATGGCCTCCTTCATGGTCCGGCCGTAGACCAGGCCCATCTCGAAGGGGGTTCCGGCGAGTTCGATGACCGGGATGATTCGGGACATGGGGGTTCCTCCATTGCGGTCTTGTTCCGGGGGGCGTCCGGCTCTTGCGCCGGGGGGGGACGCCCTGGGATTGCCTGGGGCGCCCAAGGCGCCCGTGGCGAGACGCCGCAATCCGGACAGGCTTTACACGTACGTAGCAGTGAAACGCCTCGACGCCTGCGGCCAGCGGCCCGACGCTAGATCAGCTCCATGTAGTAGTCCCATTCCCAGGGATCGATGCGGTTGTTGAATTCCGGCGTGCCGTAGTCCGGGAAGCGGGCCTTGGCCGTCTCCACCTCGAACTTTTTGAGGGCCAGGACCAGTTTGATGAACTCCGGGTCGAGCACGGCGTGCAGGTCCGTATCGTTTTCAAAGGCCTCGATGGCCTCGTCCAGGCTGCCCGGGAGCCGGGGCACGTCGTCGCGTTCGTAGGCGATATCGGTGATGGGGGCCGGGAGTTCCGGGGAGGACTGGATGCCCTCCAGTCCGGCGGCCAGGGTGGTCAGAGCCAGGAGGTAGGGGTTGGTCCCGGCGCAGGCCAGGCGGTTTTCGAAATGGGTGCTCTGGCCCCGGCAGCCCTTGACCCGGATGCCCACGGTGCGGTTCTCCATGCCCCAGGTGGCGCTGTGGGGGGCAAAGGAGTTGACCCGGTAGCGTTTGTAGCAATTGATGGTCGGGGCGGTGAACACGGTGTTGGCCCGGGCGTGCTTGAGCATTCCGGCCAGGAACTTCCGGGCCAGATCCGTGAGGCCGTATTCGCCGCTTGGATCGTCGAAGGCGTTTTTGCCGGTTTTTTTGTCGATGAGGCTGACGTGGAAATGGGAGCCGGAACCGCTGGAGCCGATGAAAGGCTTGGTCAGCCAGGTAGCGATGTAGCCGTGCTGCAGGGCGATTTCCTTGGTTCCCATCTTGAACAGGAAGGCCGTGTCCGCAGCGCCCAGGCCGTCCTTGTAATAGAGGTTGAGCTCCTGCTGCCCGGGGCCGTGCTCGGAGTTCTGGGTGATGATGCGCACCCCGGCCTGGTCCATCTTGCGCATGAGGTCGTAGATGAAATCGATGTCGAAGTTGTTTTTAAGCGTCACGAAAATGGGTTGTCCGCCGTAGACGGGCTTTTTGGTGTCCTTGTTCAGGACGTAGAATTCGAATTCGTAGCCCAGGCGGCAGATGTAGCCCAGGCTGTCGAAGGTGTTAATGAGCTTTTTAAGGAGCAGCCGCGGGGAGGCCATGGCCGGTGTTCCGTCGTACCAATAGGGGTCCACGGTGATGTTGGCGGTGTTGGGAACCCAGGGCAGGACCGTGAAGGTGGACAGGTCGGGCACCGTGCAGTGGTCGGCAAAGGCCACTTCTTCGGCATATCCGGTGCCCTTGGGGACCATGGACTGGATGTCCAGGCCAAGGAGACCGCCATAGAAGTTGAGTCCGTTTTCGATGTAGTCCATAAACGATCCGACAGGGACGGTCTTGCTTCTGGAGACGCCGTGCAGATCGGACTGCTCGAAGCGGATGAAATGGATATCGTGGTCCCGGATCGTCTTTTTGATGGTGTCTATGGACATCGACGAGGGCTGCTGCATGGTCATGGGTGGTCTTCCTTTTGGGTTTCTTTCCCGGCTTCGCCGTGTCCGGTCGACGCCGCCGTTTTTCCATGATTGTAAATTTCAGGATATGTATATCAATCCCCGTGCCAACGCCGCTATGCGTAATTTTATGTAATGAATAACGTATGTTATATCAATATTGCGGTGCCGTTCAGCTTCCCTGGAAACGACGCATGGCCATGTCTTCTCATTTCTAAGAATTATTTTCTTTCATGTGAGAAAAATGCTTCTTTTCTTGTTTTTGATTATATGCATATTTTCAGTAGGATATAGTTATGCGGCCGGATTTGCATTTGCCTGGGCATTGGATTAGGCTGTCTCCAAAAGGAAAAATAACAAAAAAGGGAATTTCGCCCTTCTGGAAAGGGAGAGGCGGACATGACCGTACACTTCCATCACTTCGCCGCGCGAAGCCTCACCGCCCTGGCGGTGTTCTCCGCCGACGGCCGCGTGACCTTCGCCAATCGCGCCTTCCGGGAGGTTGTGTGCGCAACGGGGGAGGGGGCGTCCGGGCGCCTGCTGGACGAGCTGCCCCTGGCCCCCGAGGTGCGGCAGGGGTTCGCGGGCGGCCTGGCCGCCGTGTTCGCCCAGGACGAGCCCCGGCGTTTCTCCTGGGAGGACGCCTCAGGAGACGAACCCCGGCGGTTCGTCTGCCAGATCACCCTGTTTCCCGGGACTGCGGGGGACGGCGGCCAGGCCGTGGCGGAGGTGCTCGAAGAGCCCGTGGACGAACGCCTCAAGCAGGCGCTCAAAGCCGAGCGGCTGGTGCGCCGCCGCGAGGAGCATCTCAAAAAACGCGGCCGCCGACTCTTTTTGAACGTCATCGACGAGCTGCCGGTGTTCGTCTACATGCAGCGCCGCGACTACACCGTGGCCTACGCCAACCGGAAAACGCGCAATTTTTACGGCGAGACCGACGGCCGCTATTGCTACGAGGTCTTCAGCGGGCGGGACGCGCCCTGCCCCCACTGTCCCACCTTCCGGGTCTTCGAGACCGGCGAGCCCGAGAACTGGCAGTTCACCGACGGCGACGGCCGCACCTTCCACATCTACGACTATCCCTTCGAGGACGAGCAGGGCGAGCCCCTGGTCATGGAGCTGGGCATCGACATCACCGAGCTCAAGCGCGTGGAGCGCGAGCTCTACCAGGCCCACAAGATGCGGGCCATCGGGGTGCTGGCCGGGGGCATCGCCCACGACCTGAACAACAACCTGGTCCCCATCATCTTCAACATCGACTATGCCTTAAACAAGACCGCCGACCGGATCCTGGCCGAACCCCTGGCCGATGCCCTGCGCGCGGCCTACCGGGCCGCCGACCTTGTGGAACAGGTCTTGGAATACAGCCGCCAGCAAAACGTCAGCCATTCCCCCCTGCGGCTGACCCCCCTGGCCAGGGAAAGCCTGGATCTGCTCCAGGCCTCCCTGCCCGCAAGCGTCACCCTCAAGGCCGCTTACCGGGCCGCCAAGGACTGCGTCATGGCCCATCCGGCCCAGGTGCAGCAGCTTTTGTTGAACCTGTGCCGCAACGCCGTGCAGGCCATGCCCGGCGGCGGCCTGCTCGCCGTGGCCCTGGACAACCTGACCGTGGCCTCCAGGAAAAAGGCCCCCCATCCCGGGTTGGCCCCCGGGGACTATGCGGTCCTGCGGGTCACGGACAACGGCCGGGGCATCGAGCCGGACAAGATCGAGCGCATCTTCGAGCCGTTTTTCACCACCAAGATGAACTCCGGAGGGACCGGGATGGGGCTGGCCGTGGTCCACGCCATCGCCACAAGCTGCGGGGGCGGCGTCTCGGTGCAAAGCGTTCCCGGCCAGGGCGCGACGTTTACGGTCTATCTGCCCCTATGCGCCCCGGCCGGGGAGCAGATCGTGGCCGAGCCGCGCCCCGTGAAGGGGGCCACCGGACGGCTGCTTCTGGTGGACGACGACGCCGGGGCCCTGTCGGCCATGTCCCGGGTGTTGCGCGAGGCGGGATTCACCGTGTTCACCGCCGACAGCGGCGAGGAAGGGCTCAAGGAATATTTCCGGGCCCGGGGGCGCTACGACCTGGTCGTCGCCGACCTCTCCATGCCCGGGATAAGCGGCATGGACATGGCCGGAAGGATCTTGGACCACGACCCCGCCGCCAAGGTGGTCATCTGCACCGGGCATGTGGCGCCGGACCTGGAGGCCAAGGCCGAGGCGGCGGGCATCGCCGGGTTTCTCATGAAGCCCATGACCCCCGGGGCCCTGGTGGGGCGCATTCGCGGCCTGTGCCCCGCCGCCCCCGCCGGGCCTGTCCCCGGCGCGGCGGGCGATCCCCGGCCGGACGAAAAGCCCCGTGGCCCAGGCCGCGAAAAACCGGAAACGCCATGGCCCGCATCCTGATCATCGACGACGACGAGCTCATCCGCAACAGCCTCTCCCGCTGTTTTGCGGACATGGGGCACGAGATCCTCCTGGCCGGGGATCTGCGCGCGGGCATGGACCTGGCCGCCACCGGCGTCGATGTCGTCTACCTGGACCTGCACCTGCCCGACGGCGACGGCCAAAAGGCCATCGACGGCCTGGCGGCCTCCCCCGCCCATCCCGAGATCATCGTCATCACCGGCCTGGGGAACAATTATGGGGCCAGGCAAAGCCTGGCCAACGGGGCCTGGGACTACATCCGGAAACCGGCCTCGCCGCAAAGCGTCCGGGCCTCCCTGGCCGACGTGCTGGCCTACCGCCGGGACCACCGGCGCGGTCCCGCAACCCATGAGCCCTGCGACGACGGCATCCTCGGCGTCTCGCCGCCCATGCAACGGGTCCGGACGCGGATCGCCCAGGCCGCCGACAGCGAGGCCGGGGTGCTTCTGCTTGGGGAGACCGGGGTGGGCAAGGAACTCGCGGCCCGGGCCATACACGCCCAGAGCCGCCGGGGGGCGGGGCCGTTCGTGGTCGTGGACTGCGGCAATCTTACGGAGACCCTGGTGGAGAGCGCCCTGTACGGCCATGTCAGGGGCGCCTTCACCGGGGCCCATGCGGATCGCAAGGGGTTGGTGGGCGAGGCCGACGGGGGGACGCTTTTTTTGGACGAGGTCGGGGAGTTGCCCCCGGTCCAGCAGAAATCCTTTTTGCGGGTGCTCCAGGAGCGCCGCTATCGTCCGGTGGGCGGGGCCAGGGAGCTTTCCAGCGACTTTCGACTGGTGGCCGCCACCAACCGCGACCTGGAGGCCCTGGCCGGGACCGGGGAGTTTCGCAGCGACCTGTTGTTTCGGCTGCGCACCCTGGAGATCGGCCTGCCGCCCTTGCGGGAGCGCGGGGAGGACATCCCGCTTCTGGCCGCCCACTTCATCGGCGTGTCCTGCGACCGGTACGGCCTTCCCGCCAAGCGGGTCTCGGCCCAGCTCATGCGGCTTCTCACCGGATATCCGTGGCCGGGAAACGTCCGGGAACTGGGGAACGTCATGGAGGCGGCGGTCATCGCCGCCGGGCGCGACGCCGTGGTCTATCCCAAGCACCTGCCGGGCCATCTCCGGTTCTCCGCCCTGGACGCCGACCCGGGCGACGGCGCGGCCCCGGCCGGGGCGTCCTTCGCCCCTCCCGGGAGGGCCGGGGACGTGGTTCCCTACGACGAATACAAGGCCCGGCGGGACAAGGAATATTTTCAGGAGCTCATGGCCCTGTGCAGCCACGACGTGTCCACGGCCAGCCTGATGTCCGGTCTGAGCGTGCCGAGCATCTACCGCCACCTCGGCCTGGCGAACATCCCCACCCGGCGTAAGAAGACCTGACCCGCGACGACTTTTAGGCGGCCGGTGAGGCGCCGGTCTTGAGGGTTCGCCCGGTCATCCGGCGGTAGGCCCATTCCAGGCCGAAGCACACGGGCAAGAGCCCGAGCATGGTCCAAAAGGCCGCCTGGGAGTGGACGAACATGTTGCCCCCGAGCACGGCCAAAAGGCCCAGGCACAGGGCGATGGACAGCCAGATGAGCGCCGGTCGGCCGCCGGTTGCGGCCCGCAGGCGGAGGTGTGCGGCGGCCACGGCGGCGTAGATGAAGAGAAACGCCCCGCTGCCCATCATGGCCACGCTTGAGAGGTCGAAGAAAAGGACGAACACGAGCACCAATGCGGCTGTCAGAAAAAGGCCTTCCGGGGCCCGCTTCCAGGCCATGCGGTCGAAAACCTCCGGGAGCTGGCCGTCCCGGGCGATCATGTAGCAGACGTTGGCCGCTCCAAAAAGCGTGGCGTTGAGGGCGGCGGCCGTGGCGAACAGCGCGCCCACGGCGATGAAGGTGAATCCGGCCCCGCCCATGAAGGTCTTGGCCGCCTGGGACAGGGCGTAGTCCCCGGCGGCGTTGGCCACCAGCCCGAAGCCCTCGTAGGCGATAAAGAGCATCCCCCCGCCGAAGACGATGCCCGTGGGCGGCGCCCATTCCGAGGCGGAAAGCCCGGCCCAGTCGGCCGTGGCGCAGCCCCACACGGCGAAGATGGACAGCACGCCCAGGTTCACGGCCACGGTGACCAGTTCCGACCGGCCCACGGAGGCCGCGCCGCCTCGGCGCGTTCTGTTACAGCGTCGGCAGGGATTGTGGCCCCATTGACCTTACCCCATCGAGTATGAGGTGGTTGCGGGAAAATGGATAATTGGTTAAACTATATTTCTTGCGCGAGGAGGATGGATTCCGATGTCCTAGCGACGGTAGTTTTCGGCTGAGTTTCATGCCAAGGTGGCGCGTGAAGCCCTGTTCGGCGAGTTGACCGTAAGTGAGTTGGCCAGCAAGTACAACGTGCACCAAACGGTGATCGCGAGTTGGAAGCGTCAGGCCAAGGAAGGTCTGGTGGGAACCTTTTCCGGGAAGACGGCAGCCGTAAAAAAGATGCCGCTGCCGAGATTTGGATGGCTCTTGGTTGCGGCGGCCGTCGGCTCTCTCGTATTTTGGCGTCAACCTCTGAATACCGAGTAACAGCGACAACATTCATTCTAAATCACGCGCTGAAATCTTGTTGAGTGAGTTCTCGAAAGGCAAATCTGAAGGA
>NZ_JAZHDB010000001.1:0-34974 GCF_036584575.1 Desulfolutivibrio sp. | reverse complement strand
GCCCCGGCCCAGGACCAGAGGCTGGCCGTCACGCGGGAAGCAGGTGTCGATCAGTACGGCCCCGTCCATGCCGCCAACGCGGACAAGACCTATCAGGACGCCCTGCGCGAGTTCAAACGCCTGTCCACCGACGCCAAGGCCGGAAAACTCCGGGAGCCCTGGCTGGCCCTGGACGAAAAATTCGTGGCCGTGTACCGCGCCGCCCCAAACGGTCCCCTGGCCCCCAAGGCCCTGTATTACCGGGGATGGGTTTTCGAGGAACTGGCCTTTCGCTCCTATCTGGAAAAAGACGCCAGGGAGTCCCTGGACCACTACCAGCGCATGATCGACCGCTTTCCGCGCCACGTCTGGGCCGACGACGCCCATGTGCGCCGGGCCGTGGTCTGGCGCGACCGGCTCAAGGACAAGGACCAGGCCATGGGCGAACTCCGGTCCGTCCTGAAACGCTATCCCGACGGGGACAAGGTGGCCGAGGCCGTGGAGATGCTGCGCGGCCTGGACCCCTCGTTTACCCCCGATCCCCGGCTGGCGGCCGTGGCCGCGCCCTCGGGAACCGGTTCCGCAAAGGCGGCTGCGGATGCCGGAAAGGCCGCCGCCCCGACCGAGACCGCCGCCGCTCGCCAGTCTGTCGCCTCGCCGCCTCCGGCCTCGGCCGCTTCCCCGGCCATGCTCGGCGAGATCTCCAAAACAGGCGGGGAGGATTATTCGCGCATCACCCTTGGCCTGGATCGGGAAACCACCTTCCGCTACCAGCTTCTCGAAAAGACCAATGGGGAGGACGCCGCCCCGCGCCGCCTGTACATCGATCTGGACAACGTGCGCATGGGGCAGGCCGTGCGCACGGACGAAAAAATCGCCGACGGCATCCTGCGCCAGATTCGCGCCGCCTACAACAAACCCGACGTGGTCCGGGTGGTTTTGGATATCGACAACCTGGAGCGCTACAACGTCTTCACCCTGGACAACCCCTTCCGGGTGGTGCTCGACGTCTATGCCAAGGGCAGGCCCGGCACGGCGTCGGCCGCAGCCGACCCCGGCTCGCCCGATACGCCCAGGGACAAATACGATGGGTGGCTGTCCAACCTGTTTAAGCGCAAAAGCAAGCCCTCTCCGGAGGCCGCCAAAACCGCCGCCCCGGCCCCGTCCGGAAAGGCCGCCGCCGATCCCGACGCCGCCATGCGCGAGGAAACGGCCCAGGCCGCCAGACAGGCCGCCGCCAGACAGGCCGCCAAGACCCCCGGGCAAACTCCCTCGCCGCCCCCGGCCTACAAGCCGCCCCCGGGCAGCGAGAAGCGCATCGGCGATCTGGTGGAGCAGCTCGGCCTGACCGTGCGCACCATCATGATCGACCCCGGCCACGGCGGAAAGGATCCCGGCGCACAGGGCCTTGGCGGTCTCGTGGAGAAGAATGTCAATCTGCGTTTCGCCAGGCTCCTCGGCAAAAAACTCCAAGAGCACGGCTTCCAGGTGCTCTACACCCGCACCAGGGACGTGTTCATCCCCCTGGAGGAGCGCACGGCCATGGCCAACGCCAAAAAGGCCGACCTGTTCGTGTCCATCCACTGCAACGCCCACGGCGACGCCAAATCCACGGGACTGGAGATCTATTCCCTGAACCTGGCCAGCACCGAGGACGCCGTGCGCGTGGCCGCGCGCGAAAACGCGGTCTCGGCCAAGACCATAAGCGACCTGCAATTGATCCTGACCGATCTGATGCTTAACACCAAGATGAAGGAATCCCGGGATCTGGCCAAGACCGTGCAGGACAAGGCCGTGGGGGCGGTGTCCCGCTGGAAGACCCGCAACCGGGGCACCCACGAGGCTCCGTTCTACGTGCTCATGGGGGCGCGCATGCCTGCCGTGCTGGTGGAAATGGGCTATATCACCAACCCCGACGACGCCAAGCGGCTGGCCTCGGACAAATACCTGGAGACCCTGGCCCAGGGCATGGTCAACGGGCTGGTGGCGTACAAGCAACGCATCGAACGGTTCACCGGGGAGGTGGCGGTCCCGGCGGCAGGGAAAAAGAAGGCCTCGTAACCCGGGGCGCACGGTTTATCCGCTTACTGCGTTTCCAACGTCCATCCCCGCAGCGCCAAGGTGGCCCGATCCGCGTCGCTGGCGGCGGTCCCGGCGTTGTCGCTCCACATCACCCCGTTAAAGACCTCCGAGGCCACGGCGTCGGCGAAAAGCTGATCCATGGTTGCGGCGGACAGGGCCGTGCCCTTGAGGTGGTATTCCCGGACCCGGGTGGCGTTGGTGCGCCCCAGGGCGGTCAGCAGGCCTTCCTGATAGGCGAAAAGTATGCTCAGGGCGGGGCAGTTTTCGAAGCCGGTCATGGAGGTGAGCTGCCCGGCGCCGCCGACGCCTGCGCCGAAGCGGAGCAGGGCCGCGCCGTTGGAGATGGTCAGGTGGTGCGCGTGCAGCCCCGCGCCCAGGCCGGTTTTGGCGGCGGCCTCGGCGGTGGCGGCCGGGCTGGTCGTGCCGTCGGACCAGTGCCAGACCCCCACGGTGGCGGCGCCGCGAAAGTCGCAGCGCATGCTGGTTGCGTCGCCGCTGGTGACGAAATCGATGCGCTGTTCTCCATTGTCCGGCAGGCTCGGCTCCAGGGTCCAGCCGGTAGCGGCCACGGTCCAACCTTTTGCGGCCAGGTTTTCGGCGTGGGCGTAACCGTCGGCGCCGGGCGCGGCGTTGCCCCGGATGTCTGCCCGAAGCGTCGCGCCTTCCGGGGCGTTGTCCTGGCTGCGGCCCAGGGCGTCGAGGGTGGCCAGGAGCGTGTCCAGGGTCGCGGCCGAAAGTTGGTTGTCTTGCAGGTCGAGTTCGGTGATCTGCCGACACCCGGCGATGTTTATGCTGGTGAGGCTGTTGCGCGGCAGTTGCACCGAGGCCGTGGCGCCGAGGTTTTGCAGGGCGCCGGACAGGTCGAGGGCGGCATAGGCGTTGTCCCAGGCCAGGATGGAGACCGTGTTGTCGGGACTGGTGGCCGGGATGCGCAGGGTTCCGGCCTGGTTGTCGTTCCAGATGAAAAGCTCGGAGATCAGCGGGAAGGGCGTCATGTCGGCGAAAAGGCCCCGATTGGCGAACTGGGGGTTGTCCCGCACGCAGATGTGCCAGACGTGGGCCCCTGTCGCGCCGAAGGCGATGGTCGGATAGTCGTTGACGGCCCCGCGCAGATCCTCAAGATTCGGGCTCCCGGAGAGGTCGAGGGAGGTCAGGGAGCAGTCCTCGAAGCAGGCCCGGCGCAGTTTGGGGGTGTTTGCCAGGCCGACCTGGGTGAGATGCCCGGACAGGTAGCATTCGATGGTGTCGAGATTTCGGAAGTTGCTGAAGTCCAGGCTGGGGATGCGGTTGTAGGACGAGCACCACTGGGCCAGGGAGGGCGCGACCAGATGCAGCCCTCGCACCTCGGAGACCTGCTGGTCGGGGACGAATTCGATGTCGTACGTGCCCCCGTCTCCGGCGTCGTAGCCGATGTTGATGCGGGTGACGGCGCTAAAGGGGGTGACCACGAGCCGGTTTTCCCGCCGGGCCGCCGAGCCGTAATTTTTGGTGGGCGTGGCCGAGGTGCTGGT
Organism: Desulfolutivibrio sp.; assembly: GCF_036584575.1. Classification (NCBI taxonomy): domain Bacteria; kingdom Pseudomonadati; phylum Thermodesulfobacteriota; class Desulfovibrionia; order Desulfovibrionales; family Desulfovibrionaceae; genus Desulfolutivibrio; species Desulfolutivibrio sp. The sequence goes on along the minus strand of NZ_JAZHDB010000001.1, from coordinate 31,402 downwards.
CGTGCCGTCGGCGAAGGTCCAGCGGATGTCGGGGTTGCCTGTGACCACGATCACCGGGGAAAACGAGGCGCCCTCGGTGACGAAGACCATGGCCTGGCTTCCGGCCAGGATGGCCGGGAGAAACAGGGCCAGGTCATCGGTCTGGGCGCGCAGCGCGGCCGGGGCCGACAGCAGGGAGAGCGCCAGAAAAAGCGCCGGGATGACGGTGTGCCGCACGTGTGTTTTGCGCATCGCCGGGTTCTTCCTGGGTTTCTTAACATGCTTACAATGAAGATGTGCGTCGTGCATTTGGAAGGACTGTAGCACGAACAACACGCGCTTTCATGACACTCCCGCATGTTTTTTTCGCATGATGGCTGTCAGGAGTCAATGTGCGTGGCAAAAGGGCGTGTCCCGGCGGGAGCGGTGCGTCTTGAGTCGCAACGGATGGACTCGGGAACGTCGGAGGGAGAAGGGAAAATCCGATTTTGAGCCTGTCTGTGAGCGCCGCGCTAGGCGATGCCCGGGTTGTGCTCGGCCAGCCACAGCTGCAGCACTAAAAGGGTCCATAACTCCTTGCGATGGTCGCACGTCCCGTCCTGATGTTCGGCGCGCAGCCTGGCCACGGCCTTGGGATCGAAAAGTCCCTGCCTTTTGAGGTGGGATTCCCCCAAAAGCTCGTCCATATGGGGCGCAAGGCTCCCGCGCAGCCACATGGCCGCCGGGATGAGGAAGCCGCGCTTGGGGCGGGAGAGAATCTCCGGGGGCAGGATGTCGGCCACGGCCTTTTTCAGGAGGTATTTGCGCTTGTCCCCGCGCAGTTTCATGGAGATGGGCAGGCGGCAGGCGAATTCGGCCAGGTCGCGGTCCAAAAACGGCGCACGCACCTCCAGGGAATGCATCATGGAACAGCGGTCCACCTTCACCAAAATGTAGTCGAGCATGTACTGCCGGGCGAAGGTGTAGAACACCTTGGCCAGGGGGGCGTCGGCGGGGAAGGCGTCGAAAAGCCGGGTGGTGGGCGAAAAAAGGCGGCCCGGGGCCAGAAACTCCCGATCCGGATGCCGCCACAGGGACAACTGGGCCTCGGGGGAGAAGGCCGAAAGCCAGGTCTGCACGCGCAGGTTGCGCGGGGCGGCGGCCCCGGCCAGGAAGGTCCGGGCCACGGCGCGCGGATTGACGTAGCCCGAGGACTGGGGCAGCCGCCTGGCGATGGGCTCGATCAGGCCCTTGCGCAGGAGCCGGGGCAGACGCAGGTATTTTTCGGCCAGATTGAATCCCACGAAATATTCGTAGCCGGCGAAAAGCTCGTCCGGGCCGTCGCCGCCCAGGGCCACGGTGACCTTTTCCCGGGTGACCTTGGAGAGCAGGTAGGTGGGCACGATGGACGGGTCGGCCATGGGCTCGTCGAACCGGGCCACTATCCCGGGGAGCAACCCGCCGCACTCGGCGGCGCTCAAGATGCGTTCGTGGTGGTCCGTGGCGAAGCGTTTGGCCACGGCCCGGGCATAGGAGGATTCGTCGTAGCTTTTTTCCGTGAACCCGATGCTGAAGGTTTTGACCCGGGCGGACATGCTGGCCATGAACGCGGCCACGGTGGAGGAGTCGAGACCGCCGCTTAAGAAAACCCCCAGAGGCACGTCGCTCACCAGCCGCCGTTTGACGGCCTGGGCCAAAAGCAGTCGCAGGCGTTCGCACAGCTCGTCTTCGTTTTGCCCCGTATCCGGGTCGGGCGGGGGCATGTCCCAGTAGGGCGCGGTGGTGATGTCGCCGTCGTGCAAAAGCAGGTAGTGCCCGGGCCTTAGCTTGTGCACCTGTTTGTAGATGCTTTGCGGGGTGGGCACGTATTCGTAGGACAAAAACCGGGCCAGGGCCTGGGTGGTGACGGAAAACTCCATGAAGGGCAGGGTCCGAAGCGCGGTGATCTCCGAGGCGAAGGCGAACACCCCCTTTTGCAGGGTGTAGACGAAGGGTTTTTTGCCGAACCGGTCCCGGGCGGCGAACAGGGTGCGGGAGCGCTTGTCCCACAGGGCGAAGGCGAACATGCCCTCGAACAGGTCCAGGCAATCGGGGCCCTTGTCGAGCCAGGCGTTGACGATGACCTCGGTGTCGGAGTTGGTGCGAAAGATGTAGCCCTTGGTCGTCAGGTCGCGCCGGATCTCCCGGAAATTGTAGATTTCGCCGTTGAAGCTGACCACGGCCAGATCATTGGCGTCGGCCATGGGCTGGCCGCCCGTGGACAGGTCGATGATGGACAGGCGGCGATGCCCCAGGGCGGCGGGACCCTCCAGGATGTGGCCGTCGCCGTCGGGGCCGCGATGGCGCAAGGCCCCGGTCATGGCCGCAAGCCAGGCCAGGCGGGTCTCGGCCGGGGGCATGGCGGACGGGTCCAGGTGGACGAAACCGGCGATGCCGCACATGGGCTAGTCCTTCCCTGCGTCGGCGGCGTCGGCCGCCAGGGGGGGCGCGTCGTCGCGGTACAGCTCGAAAAGCGCCCGGCTGTTTTTGTCCGGATCGAACATGGCCAGCACCCGTTTGCGCCCGGCGGCGGCCATGGCCATGGCCGATTTCCGGTCGGCGGCCATCTCCTTGATGGCGGCGGCCAGGGCGGCGGGATCGCGTTGGGGGGCCAGGCGGCCGGTCACGCCGTCCTCGATGACCTCCGGGATGCCGCTGATGTTCGTGGCCACCACGGGCAGACAGTGGGACAGGGCCTCCATGATGACGTTGGGGATGCCGTCGCGATCGCCGGTTTTGTGGATGACGCTGGGCATGACGAAGATGTCGCTTGAGGCGTAAAGTTCCGTGATGCGGTCGTGGGAGACGAAACCGGGCAGAAAAACGCGGGCCCGCAGGCCGAGATGATGGCGTAGAAAGCGGAGGTAGGCTCCCTGGAAGCCCGCGCCCACCAGGGTGAGCTGGAAGGGGAAGCCCTCGCGGTCGAGCAGGCGGCAGGCCTGCATAAGCACGCCGAAACCCTTGGTGCGGCAGAACCGGCCCACGGCCAAAAGCCGGTAGGGCGGCTCCATGCGTACCCGGGCCTTGAGCCGACTGGCCAGGGTCAGGCTGTTGTAGACCATGTGGATCTTTTTGGCGTCTTGAGCGTCCGCGAACCCGGCCAGGTAGTCGACATTGGCCTGGTTGTTGGTATGCACGAAGTCTGCGGCGTGCATTTTTTCCGCCAGGGCGCCGTCCTGGGGATGGATGTCCCCGGCCCGGCCCGAAAAGGAAAAGGGCAGATCGAGCAGGGTCGCGGCCACCCAGGCCGCCGTGGCCGGGCCGTTGGCCCAGGCGGCGTGGACGTGGGTGACGCCGTCTTGCTCAAAAAGCGTGGCCAGCCGGAATCCGGCCAGGAAGGACCAGAAGCTTTCTGCGGCCACCTCGGCGCAGCTCCATTTCCGCCAGGGGATGGTGGCCCACAGCCGTCTGGACACGTCGGGACGGCGTCTGCTCCAGGTCCACACGTCGCGGAAGATGCGGGGCAGGGCGGCCGCCCCCAGCCGGGTCACGTCGTCGGCTGCGGCGCGCATCTCCGTGGACAGGCCGTTTTTGACCGGGCCGTAGAGGGAATAGACGGAAATGGGCAGGCCCAGGCCATGGAGATTCTTGATCTCCCGAAAGATGAACATCTCCGAGGGAAGGGGATACCATAAAAGGATATAGGCGATGGTGCGATGCTTCAAGAGGTCTTCTCGTGGGAGGTTTTTTGCAGGATCACGTCTCGCGCGGCTATCGAAGTATAGTCCAATGCCCGCGCGTCTGTAAAGCCGAGCGAGACAGGGGGGATTGTCGTCCGGCCGTTGGCCGGGCAGGCCTGGGGAAAACGAAAGGCGGGCGCGATGCGCGGCCGGGCGTTTGCCGGGGCGAGGCTTGCCCCGTGGCGGATTTGCGATTAGGGAACGGAAACGCCGCGTCATGCGGCGTGCCTGTGATGCGGAGGGATGGCCGAGCGGCCGAAGGCGGCGGTCTTGAAAACCGCAGGCGCGCAAGCGTCCGGGGGTTCGAATCCCTCTCCCTCCGCCATTTGATAGTCCAATTAAATCCAGCGATGAATTAAAATCGAATAATATCAGTGAGAAAAGCAGAAAGATGGTCCGAGGCAGTCCAGGGTTATCCATTGACATCCGGGGTCAAATGGGGGCAATAATGGGGGCAACTGGTCAACAGGCAAAAGGAGTTGCCCCCAAATGCTCACGGACGTCAAGGTCAAGAACGCAAAGCCAAGCACCAAGGCGCAAAAGCTCTTCGACGAACGAGGCCTCTATCTTGAGATTTCCCGGAACGGGGGCAAATGGTGGAGGCTGAAATATCGTATCCAAGGGAAGGAAAAACGTCTTTCCCTTGGCGTTTATCCCGATGTCTCCTTAAAAGGTGCCAGGGAGCGGCGTGACGAGGCCCGGAAGCTCCTTGCCACTGGCGTCGATCCCAGCGAGGTCCGGAAAGCTGAGAAGGCCGAAGCCCGGGCTGAGACCGTCACCTTTGAACTCGTTGCTCGGGAGTGGCACGAGAGGTTCACTCCGAAGTGGAGTCCCTCCCATGCATTGGATATAATTCAGCGACTTGAGCGCAACATTTTCCCTCCGATCGGCGCGCGACCGCTTCAAGGCATTACCGCTCCTGAGTTACTGGCTGCGATCCGGATAATTGAATCCAGGGGGGTTAATGAAACGGCGCGGCGCGTCCTCCAGATGTGCAGCCAGGTGTTCCGGTACGCTATTGCCACGGGTCGGGCTGACCGCGATGTAGCTGCGGACCTTCGCGGGGCTCTTGCCCCTGTTAAGCATACGCATTACGCCAGCATTACCGATCCGAAAGAAATCTCTGCTCTTTTACGTGCAATTGAGACCTACCAAGGCTCATTCGTGACGTTATGCGCTTTGCGGATAGCCCCGTTGACGTTTGTCCGTCCTGGAGAACTTCGTCGTGCGGAATGGTCAGAGATTGATTTTGAAAACGGAGAATGGCGCATCCCGTCAAGCAAAATGAAAATGAAGGAGCAGCATATTGTGCCGCTTTCTCGTCAAGTGATTGCGGTCCTGGATGAGCTTAGGCCGTTGACGGGATCAGGCCGTTATCTCTTCCCCAGTTTACGTAGTTCATCCCGCCCCATGAGCGAAAACACCGTCAACGCCGCCTTGCGTCGTCTTGGATATGAGAAAGGCGAGATGACGGGGCACGGCTTCAGGTCCATGGCTTCTACGCTGCTCAATGAAATGGGTTGGAACCGTGACGCTATCGAGCGCCAGCTTGCACATGCTGAACGAAATTCCGTTCGAGCAGCGTATAATTTTGCCGAACATTTACCCGAGCGTCGTCGAATGATGCAAGCGTGGAGCGATTACATTGACAAGCTTAAGGCTGGCGAAAAATAGCGACCTTTAATGTAGTCACCAATAGGTAGGCGTTATGGTCTGATTCTTTTTGAGAGTGCTCAGGTTTGAACTGCAAACAAGAACAGATGGTATTGCCATGAGGCGATGCAAAATGAACACATTCTGGTTGACGGGAGAAGAGATTATTACAAAATACGGCCTTGTTGATTTTGAGCTTAATAATCTCATAATTAATGGGCTAGATTTGTATGATCTAAATACAGGGTATAAATATTTTGATGAAAGAATGGTCTGTGATCGACCAAGAATATCTGTGTCAATAAATAATAGCAATAATGGTATGATTGGCGAAAAGACGACAGTACGCATTCCGCGTGAAAAGCCTAAGAAGAGTCGCTTGCTGATTAATTCCAAGATAGATGCATATGGCTTTAATAGGTTAGATCATGAAATAGTTGCCACTAAAGCGCCAGCGAACTGCATCCTTGCTAATTTTAGGAATGTGGATGACCCTGATATTGCCGCAAAAGTATTTAAAAGGAATAGGTATGCAATTTACAGAAAGCAAGACGTTGAGATGATTGTTGAAAAGTATGATCTTACACCTGTTGGATGTGTGAAAGATAATACAGGTGATGTAGTTTCTCGAAGCGGTAAAATTGAGGATTATTCAAAAATAGAGAATGATTCTCGTTTAATAATTAATGAATCAAGTCAAGTGCATTTAAATTTACCGGCAAGTAAAAACATTGAAATAAAAAGTGCAGGGAGGAAAAAAACATTAACAGACGAAGAATGTATTAAAATTCTATATATGCACACCAGGGATAGAAAGTCTATTGCACAGCTAGCAAAAGAATATTCATGGAAGAATTCCCCATTTGGTGACAGTCCCAAGTTCAACACCGCGAAAAGCCGAATAGTAGAGGCGCTCAGAAGAGGACGAGCGCTGACCCCTGATCATCTCCAGTCCACGAGCAATCCATTTGACCAGGGGTAGGATTGCCTGGGGTGGGATAGCCTTGACGGGCATCCCCCTGCCCCGCACGATTTCCCGCCAAGGGACCACCAGATTTTTAATCAAGCAAAGAATCTCCGTCTTTGATTTATCTACATGTAATATATCGACAATAATTCTTGCAAGTTTTTTGTGCCCGTGAAATTTCCCCATTGATCCCATCAGCCTGACGTCAGTCATCTTTGGACCCACTTCATCCAAGGAGGCTGCCGTGGACAGGAATGATCCCATACAGACGCGCGGGTTTCTCCGCCTACCGCAAATAATCGGCGACCGAAAGCGAGGGCTTGCCGGTCCGATCCCTGTGAGTCGCTCGACCTGGTGGCAAGGCGTGAAAGACGGTCGTTTTCCTGCGCCGGTCAAAATCGGGCCACGGACGACTGCTTGGAGAGCAGAGGACATCCAAGAACTGATCAATTCTTTGGCCGGTGGACGTGATGCGCCCCAAAACTGCGGGGGGTAAGCATGCTGGCCGATGCCCTCGCCGAATTCAGGAGAGTCCTCCAACGTGCTGGTCTCGTTTCTGAAGAAATCATCGCAGATGGGAATTTGCACCGCTGTGGCACTGTGGGCAAGGAGCGTGGCAAGGATGGTGCCTACATCCTTCATCCTGATCCGCCGGTGTCTGGCTGGTACCAGAACTATCGCACGGGTGAGGAGGGGAAATGGACGTTTAAAAGGGCAGAGCGTCTCACCCCTGAGGATAGCGCACGCATCAAGGCGCGTGCCGAAACGAGCAAAATGGCTCGTCAGGAAAATCTCGCCAAACAGCACGCGGAAGCTCAAGAGAAAGCTTCACGCATCTTTGCCGAAGCTCAACAAGTCCCGTCTGACCATCCCTATTTGGTGAGAAAAAATATCGAAGCTGTGGGGGAAGTGCGTTGCGCAAAGGACGGCCGTCTGATCGTCCCTGTTTTTAATGTTGAAGAAAAACTGCAATCGCTTCAATTCATAGATCAAAGTGGAAGCAAACGTTTTTTATCTGGCGGAAAGGTCTCAGGCGGTTATTTTCAAATCAAGGGGGGCGATGAGTCGATTTATATCGTTGAAGGTTATGCTACGGGAGCAACCATTCATGCCGTTACGGGTGCCACAACTTTTATCGCGTTTACTGCGGGGAATATCATGGCGGTTGCGGAATCTGTACGCGAAAAATACCGTGACAAAAAAATTATCATTGCGGCGGATGACGACAATGCCACGGCGGGAAATCCGGGATTAACAAAAGGAAAAGCTGCCGCCAGCAAGATCGGCGCTGATTTGGCTGTCCCGAAATTTCGCGATCATGATGGAAAATCGGATTTCAATGATTTGGCACAGGCGGAAGGTCTTGAAGCGGTAAAAAGCTCACTTGCAGCGGCGAGGCTGGTTGCTTCTGTCGAATCCGATGCGGCGCATGGCTGCCAGAAAGTATGTTTAGAGGAGTGGCGGTCGACAAAGAAATTTTCAGGGACACCACCAGTCCGCAAATATCTCGTGGATGGCGTTTTCCCGCTTGGCCAAGTTTCGTTGCTTGCTGCCGCCGGGGGAGTTGGAAAGTCATTTTCTCTTCTTGGTCTTGCGCATGATGTTGCTCGCGGAGTAGCGGCGAAATCGCAGAAGCCGCGACATTTTGGCGGCATGCTCTGTCAGGAAGGAGCCGCCATATACTTGAGCGGTGAAGATGATGATATTGAGCTTCATAATAGGATAGCCACACTCGGTGGACCGTGCGAACGACTGATTGCCATTCCAATTCCGAGCGTGGGAGGATCAAAATTATTTTTTAAGATGGATGCTGGGACTAAAAACCCGATAGCTACACCTGAATGGTCAGAGATTGTATGCCAAATGAAAATAATAAATGATGTAAAAATTATTATCATTGATCCATTGCAAGTTTTTTGTGCGCTTGATTTGAACACTCCAGAATATGCACAGTTTGTTTGTTCGACAATGTCTGCTCTTGCCGCCGAAACCGGTGCTTCGGTGATCATTTCGCACCACTTCCGGAAAACAAAAGAAGTTAAAGATGCCAAAGATGCTCGGGAAGCGATCAGGGGAACCGCCGGACTCGTTGACGGAGTTCGTTCCGTGTACACGCTATGGGAAGGTATCGATATTGAAAAGAAATGCCAGAATAAAACAATAATTTCAAATATGAAACAATCCGTAGGTTGTTGTGGCTTTGTGTGTGGGGCGGTTGTTAAAAGCAACGGTTTGGCAAACAAACATGTCTCAACATTCATGCGCGGATTTAACGGTATTCTTCATGATGTAACAAAGGAGGTTAGTGCAAGTACAGAAAGTACAGAAGAAAATGAAAATACACTTATTGACATGATTGCAAAAGCGGAGCAACAAGGCAAGCCTTATACAAAAACAGGCGAAAGCGGTCTTTTTTCAAGACGCCACGAGTTAGGGAGCGTGCTCTCCGGTATCGCCAAGCATCGTCTTGAGAAAATGTGTGAGAAGCTGCTCGACGAAAAGATGATTGTAACTGCCTTGGCCAAAGGATCAAGGTCAACCAAATGGCTGGACATCCCAGACGGCCCATTCGCCAAGGGTGACGGTACGTTTTTACCTGGGCATGTACGCAGTAAAAACTAAGCCGTTCCCGGTTTCCGGTTCCCAGTGGGAACACAGAACCTGGGAAGGTCTCCAACCTGCTGATTTAAGGAACAATTTTGCATGCCCGTTCCCAGGTTCCCGCTAGCTGCGGAAATCCTCCAAGCTTTTGAATTTATTATATGTTTCCGATTTCCGGCGTTCGCCCCTTCGGGGGGGATTCCGCCGGGAATCCCCCCGAATGGAAAGAGGCGTGGTTGGCTGCGGGGATGTGACGCCCGCCATGGTGATGTTTCTCCACGTGGCTTCCTTCCAACAGCCTGATCCTTGGCGGTCCCCTCCTGCGTTGCTTTCTGGCCTCCATGAACATAGTGTGCAGGGTCGTCGGCCCGATGTGGTTGCCCTGGGTCCGGAGTCTCCTGCGGCCGAGGTGCTTGGTCTTCCTTTATGGCGGACAGGGATTTCGTTCTGGCGGCGTCTGTTTGGCGGCGATCCGACGTGTCCGACGCTTTTCCTTCAACCCCAAAAACCGTAGGTGAATCCGCGTGGCCTTGAAGAAATCCGAACTGTATTCCTCCATCTGGCAGTCGTGCGACGAATTGCGCGGCGGCATGGACGCCAGCCAGTACAAAGACTATGTGCTGGTCCTGCTCTTTATCAAATACGTCAGCGACAAATACGCCGGGATGCCCTTCGCGCCCATCGAAATCCCCGCAGGCGCAAGCTTCGCGGACATGGTGGCCCTTAAAGGCAAGTCGGACATCGGCGACCAGATCAACAAGAAGATCATCGCCCCCCTGGCCGAGGCCAACAAGCTTTCCGACATGCCGGACTTTGACGACGCCACCAAGCTCGGCACCGGAAAGGAGAAGGTGGACAAGCTCACCAACCTCATCGCCATCTTCGAAAACAAGGCCCTCGACTTCTCCAAAAACCGCGCCGACGGCGATGACATCCTTGGCGACGCCTACGAATATCTCATGCGTCATTTCGCCACGGAGAGCGGCAAGAGCAAGGGCCAGTTCTACACGCCCGCCGAAGTCAGCCGAATCATGGCCAGTATTCTTGGCATCCGGGAGGCCAAAACCTCCAACCTCACGACGGTCTACGACCCCACCTGCGGCTCGGGATCGCTGCTTTTGAAAGTGGCCGACGCGGCCACAACGCCGGTTACCCTCTACGGCCAGGAGAAGGACGCCGCCACCAGCGGTCTGGCCCGCATGAACATGATCCTGCATAACAACCCCACCGCCGAGATCGTCCAGGGCAACACCCTGGCCGCGCCGCGCTTCAAGGACGGCGGCGTCCTCAAGACCTTCGATTTCGTGGTGGCCAATCCGCCCTTCAGCGACAAGCGCTGGAGCACGGGCCTCGACCCGCTGCACGACCCCCATGGCCGGTTCGAGTCCTTCGGCACGCCGCCCGCCAAGCAGGGCGATTACGCCTATCTTCTGCACATCGTGCGTTCGCTGAAAAGCACGGGCAAGGGCGCGTGCATCCTGCCGCATGGCGTGCTCTTTCGGGGCAACGCCGAGGCCGACATCCGCAGGGCGCTGGTCCGCAAGGGCTACCTCAAGGGCATCATCGGGCTGCCCGCGAACCTGTTTTACGGCACGGGCATCCCTGCCTGCGTCGTGGTGGTGGACAAGGAACAGGCGCACGCCCGCAAGGGCGTCTTCATGATCGACGCCAGCTCCGGGTTCATGAAGGACGGCCCCAAGAACCGCCTGCGTGAACGGGACATCCACAAGATCGTGGACGTGTTCACCAGACGGCTGGAGATTCCGGGGTATTCGCGCATGGTCTCCCTGGATGAGATCGAGAAAAACGACTTGAATCTGAATCTGCCGCGCTACATCGACAGCCGACAGGCCGAGGACCTCCAGGACATCGAGGCCCATCTGCATGGCGGCATCCCGGTCGCCGACGTGGAGGCCCTCGGGCGGTACTGGGACGTGTGCCCGCTTCTCAGGCAGGCCCTTTTTACGGACAACCGCCCCGGCTACGTGGACTTGGCCGTGGACAAGGCGGCCATCAAGTCCGCCATCTACGACCATCCCCAGTTCGTCGCGTTTACCGCAGACATGAACGCCCATTTCGAGACCTGGCGGGCCACGGCCAGCGCCAGGCTCAAGGCCCTTGCGCCGGGCTTCCATCCCAAGCCGCTCATCGTCGAACTGTCCGAGGGGCTGCTTGGCCATTACGACGGGAAGCCGCTTGTCGACCCCTACGCGGTCTACCAGCATCTCATGGACTATTGGGCCGCAACCATGCAGGACGATTGCTACCTGCTGACCGACGGCGGCTGGAAGGCCGAAACCAGCCGCATCATCGTCAAGAACAAGCAGGGCAGGGAGAAGGACAAGGGCTGGGTGTGCGATCTGGTTCCCAAGGCGCTGGTGGTGGCGCGGTTTTTCGTGAGGGAGCAGCAGGCCGTGGACAATCTTTCGGGCGAACTGGATGGCGTCAGCGCCCGCAGGGCCGAATTGGAGGAGGAGAACGGCGGCGAGGACGGTTTTTTCACGGACTTGCGGGAGGAAGGCAAGGGGGGCAATGAAGGAAAGGTGTCCAAGGCCAATGTGGCCGCCCGGCTCAAGGAGATCAAGGGCGACAAGGAGGCCAGGGAGGAGGCCGCCGTCTTGAAGGCGTGGAAAAAGCTCAATGACCAGGAGTCGGATCTGAAAAAAAGTCTCAAGGACGCCGAGGCGAACCTGGACGCCCTGGCCTACGCCAAATATCCCAAGCTCACCGAGGACGAGGTGAAGACGCTCGTGGTCGACGACAAATGGCTGGCCGCCCTGGGCGAGGCCGTCCATGGCGAGATGGACCGGGTGAGTCAGTCGCTCACGCAGCGGGTCAAAGAACTGGCGCAGCGGTATGAGACGCCGCTGCCGCTGGTGGCGGAGAAGGTGAAGGAGTTGGAGGCGCGGGTGAGCGGGCATTTGAAGAGGATGGGGTTCGCATGGATGTGAAGCCCGGGTACAAGATGACGGAGGTTGGGGTGATTCCGGAGGATTGGGAAGTCGTTGAATTAGAGCAGCTTGTCGAGCCTTCTCGGAGTATTCGATATGGAATAGTGCAACCGGGTGGGTATGATCGTTCTGGTTGTTTAATGGTTAGGAGTCAGGATTACTCCAGAGGTTGGGTAGATGAAGCAAATATGCACAGAGTTGGGCGTGAAATTGAACGTCAATATAATAATGCAAAAGTTAAACGATCAGACTTAATACTAACTATTGTTGGAGCAGGTATAGGGCAAGTTGCTGAAGTTCCATGTTGGTTGAGTGGTGCTGTTTTATCCAGAAGTACAGGCAGAATATCATTAAGTAGAGACGTATGTTCTTCTGGTTATGGTAAGGCATGCCTACAGAGTGGTTTTGCAAAAAAACAAATTTTGGATGCTCAGAAAGAGGGGGCTCAACCCGTAATCAGTTGCAAGGATTTGTCAAGACTTAAACTACCATATCCATCTCTTCAAGAACAAGAAGCCATCGCCACAGCCCTCTCCGACGTCGATGCCCTCATTGAATCCCTGGAGCAACTCATCGTCAAAAAGCGGAACATCAAGCAGGGGGCGATGCAGGAGTTGCTGACTGGCAAGAGGCGACTGCCTGGGTTTAGTGGGGAATGGGAAGTGAAACGATTAGGTGATTTAGGTAGATGCCACCGTGGAGTCAGCTACAACCCAATTGCTGATCTCTCGATTTTTGACAAATCGAGTACAATACGCTTGCTTCGGTCTAATAATGTCCAGGAAGCAAAAGTTATTTTCTTGGATATGCAATATGTCGATTCGAAAAGAGTGTCGTCAGACCAGATATTGCGAACGAAAGATGTCCTAATCTGTATGGCGAATGGAAGTCGTGATCTTGTTGGAAAAGCCGGTCAGTTCTTGAACAGTGATGGACTTAAGTATACATTCGGTGCGTTTATGGCATGCTTTCGTCCAGATGTAAGTATTACAGACTCAGACTTCGTCTTTAATTTATTTCAGACGAGTAAATACCGCGATCACATTTCAATCATTCTTGCCGGATCAAGCATTAATAATTTGAAGCCAAGCAGTGTTGAAGATTTTCAAGTATTCATACCTACTAGTAAAGATGAACAAACAGCAATCGGCTCCGCCCTGTCCGATATGGACACTGAGATAACCGCACTTGATGCGAAGCTTTCGAAATTCATCCAGCACAAACGTGGCATGATGCAAGAACTCCTCACCGGCCGGATCAGACTCGTATGAACCCCCTCCGCGTCTTCATCAGCAGCGTCCAAAAGGAATTCGCCGCCGAGCGCGCCGCGCTGCGCACTTTCTTAACCGGCGATCCGCTGATGCGGCGCTTCTTCGCCCCGTTTCTTTTCGAGGACCTCCCGGCCGCCGACCGGCGCGCCGATCACGTCTACCTGGACGAGGTCGCGGCCTGCGACATCTACCTCGGCCTCTTCGGCCTGGAGTACGGCTTTGAAGACGCCCAGGGCGTCTCCCCCACCCATCGCGAGTTCGATCAGGCCACGCTGTCCCGCAAGCCCCGCCTGATCTTCATCAAGAGCGCCGACCCGGCCAGCCGCAACCCCAAGATGCTGGCCCTGATCCGGCAGGCCGAGAGCCAACTCGTGCGGCGCAGCTTCACGGCCGCGCCGGAACTTATTTCCGGGGTCTACGCCGCCCTGGTCCAGTACCTGGAAGACAAGGAGCTTATCCGAAGCGGCCCCTTCGACGCCTCGCCCTGCCTCCGGGCCACCCTGGCGGACCTGGACGAGGACCGCATGCGCCTTTTCATCCGGCGCGCCCGTACGGCCCGGAATTTCCCCCTGCCCGAGGAGGCCACGGCCGGGGAACTCCTCACGCACCTCAACCTTCTCGTCGGCAATGCGCCAAGCCATGCGGCCATGCTGCTTTTCGGGCGGCAGCCGCAGCGGTTCTTGCTCTCCTCCGAGGTGAAGTGCGCCCACTTCCATGGGGTCGAGGTCGCCAAGCCCATCCCGTCCTATCAGGTCTACAAGGGCACGGTCTTCGATCTGGTGGATCAGGCCGTGGACTTCGTCCTTTCCAAAATCAACCTGCGCGTCGGCACTCGCGAGGCCGGTCCCGAGGCCCCGGTGGAGTATGAGATTCCCCGGGACGCCGTGGCCGAGGCCGTGGTCAACGCCGTGGCCCACCGCGACTACACCAGCACGGGCAGCGTGCAGGTCATGCTCTTCGCCGACCGGCTGGAGGTCTGGAACCCCGGAACCCTGCCGCCGTCCCTGACCCTGGAGAAACTGCGTCAGGCCCACGGATCGGTCCCCGGCAACCCGCTTCTGGCCGAACCCCTGTATCTGGCCCGCTACATCGAACGCATGGGCACGGGAACCGGCGACATGATCCGGCGCTGTCGCGGGGCGGGCCTTCCGGAACCGGCGTTTTCGGTCTCCGACGGCTTCACGGTCACCCTGTGGCGCAGGCCCGTGCCCGCCACCCGGGAAGTCACCCGGGAAGTTGGCAGGGAAGATGCCCGGGAAGTGACCCATCAAGTGACCCATCAAGTCACCCATCAAGTGACCCATCAAGTCACCCATCAAGTGACCCATCAAGTCACCCCCGAAGTCCGCCAAGTTGTCCTGGCCATGCATGGCGAGATGAAGCGGAGTGAACTGCAAGCAGCCTTGGGGTTGCGTGATCCGGTAAGCTTTCGGAGGGTGTATCTGGTCCCGGCTGTCGAAACTGGATTGATCGAGATGACCATCCCTGACAAGCCCAAAAGCAGCAGGCAGCGGTACAGGCTGACGGCCCTGGGCAAAACGATTCGTGAAAACCTCGCCAAGAAACCGGAGTGACGTATGACCGGAATCGGAAAACCTGAACGAGTCACCCAGGACCGGGTCATCGCCCTGTTCCGGGACGAGTTGGGCTATCGCTACCTGGGAGATTTTTCCGACCGTGAGGGGAACAGCAATATCGAGATGGGCCAGCTTGAGGCCTACCTGACCCGATGCGGCCATACGCCCGAACAGATCAACGCGGCCACGCAAAAACTCCTCACCGAGGCCAACCACCACGGACGCGATCTCTACGCCAACAACAAGGCGGTCTATAGCCTGCTGCGCTTCGGCGTGCCGGTAAGACCCGACGTAGCCAGACCCACCGAGACCATCCGCCTGATCGACTGGGAAAAACCGCATCTCAATGATTTCGCCATCGCCGAGGAGGTGACCCTCAAAGGCAACTTGATCCGCAGGCCGGACATCGTCCTGTACGTGAACGGCATCGCCGTGGGCGTGCTGGAGCTCAAAAACAGCCGGGTGTCCATCGGTGAGGGCATCCGCCAGAATCTTTCCAACCAGCTTCCCGAGTTCAATGCTTGGTTCTTCAGCACGGTGCAGTTTGTCTTCGCCGGGAACGACTCCGAGGGCATGCGCTACGGCACGGTCGGCACTCCGGAGAAATATTTCCTGAAATGGAAGGAGGACGAAGAGGACGACAGCCGCTACAAGCTCGACAAGTACCTCCTGAAGATGTGCCGCAAGGACCGCTTGCTCGAACTGATGCACGACTTCGTACTTTTCGACGGCGGCAGGAAAAAGCTACCCCGCGCCCACCAGTATTTCGGCATCAAGGCCGCGCAAAAACATGTGCGCGAGCGCAGGGGCGGCATCATCTGGCACACCCAGGGCAGCGGCAAGAGCATTGTCATGGTGCTTTTGGCCAAGTGGATTCTGGAAAACAATCCCCATGCCCGGGTGGCCATCATCACCGACCGCGACGAGTTGGATAAGCAGATCGAACGCGTGTTCACGGACGCCGGGGAATCCATTACGCGCACCAGCAGCGGCCGTGACCTGATGGCCCAACTGGGGCAGGCCACGCCGCGCTTGTTGTGCTCCCTGGTCCACAAGTTCGGCCGTCGGGACGTGAACGATTTCGACGCGTTCATCAAGGACCTCCAGGCCCAGCCGAGCCAGACCGTGGGCGAGGTCTTCGTGTTCGTGGACGAGTGCCACCGGACCCAGTCCGGAAGGCTGCACAAGGTGATGAAGGCCATGATGCCCAACGCGGTGTTCATCGGCTTCACCGGCACGCCGCTTCTGAAAAAGGACAGGCAAACCAGCCTGGAGGTGTTCGGCGGCTACATCCACACCTACAAGTTCGATGAGGGCGTCGAGGATGGCGTCGTGCTCGATCTGGTCTACGAGGCCCGAGACATCGACCAGTGGATCGTCTCCGATGAAAAAATCGATGCCTGGTTCGAGGCCAAGACCAGGGGCCTCAACGCGTGGCAGAAGGACGAGCTCAAAAAGCAGTGGGGCACGATGAAAAACGTGCTCAGCTCCAGGTCCAGGATGGAGCGGGTGATAAGCGACATCACCTTCGACTTCGGCGTGAAGCCCAGGCTGTCAAACGAGCGGGGCAACGCCATCCTGGTGGCCTCCAGCATCTACGAGGCCTGCAAGTATTTCAGCCTGCTCCAGAAGACCCCCTTCAAGGGCAAATGCGCGGTCGTGACCTCTTTCAATCCCCGGGCAAAGGATGTGACCACCGAGGAGACCGGGGCCAACACCGAGACCGACAAGCAGTTCATTCGCGACACCTACGAGGAGTTGCTCAAGGGAGTGGAAGGCAGACCGAACATGACCCGGACAGAGGCATACGAGGAACGCGCCAAGGACCTTTTTGTCCGGGAACCGGCCAATATGAAGCTGCTGGTGGTGGTGGACAAACTGCTGACGGGTTTTGACGCGCCGTCCTGCACCTACCTGTATCTCGACCAGTCCATGCAGGACCACGGGCTTTTCCAGGCCATCTGCCGCACCAACCGGCTGGACGGCGAGGACAAAGATTTCGGCTACATCGTGGACTACAAGGACCTTTTCCGGAAGGTTGAAAATGCCATCGCGGTCTATACCTCGGAATTGGATCATGTCGACGGCGGGGTCGATTCGGAAATTCTGCTCAAAGACCGACTGAAAAACGGCAAGGAACGGCTGGAGAGCGCCCTTGAGGCCATCATCCTGCTTTGCGAACCTGTAGAACCGCCCAAGGGTGAACTGCAATATATTCACTATTTTTGCGGTAATACTGAAATTTCGAATGATCTTCAGGAACGCGAACCCCGGCGGGCCGCCCTGTACACGGCCGCCGTGGCCCTGGTGCGATCCTATGCCAACATCTCTGACGAGATGGAGGAGGCCGGATATACGACGGCGGACATCGAGCGCATCAAAGGGCAGATCAAGCATTATCTGAATGTCAGGGACACGATCCGCAAGGCCAGCGGTGAGGAAATCGACCTGAAGGCCTATGAAGCCGACATGCGGCACCTGATCGATACCTATATCGAGGCCGAGGAACCCCGCCGAATCTCGCCCTTCGACAACTTGGGACTTTTGGACCTGATCGTAAAGACAGGAATCGCCGCAGCCATAGGTGAACGCCTTGGTGGGGGAAAATCCGACAAAAATGCCGTTGCGGAGACCATCGAAAATAACGTCCGCAAAAAGATCATCAAGGAACATCTGAGCGATCCTGAATTTTTTGAAAAGATGTCCGCGCTCCTGGATGAAATTATTGCGGCCCGCAAGGCCAAGGCTCTTGAATACGAGAAGTACCTGGAACGTATCGCCGATCTGGTCAAGAAAGTTCAGAAGGGACACGACTCGAATATTCCAAAACGGATGGACTCGCCTGGCAAAAGGGCGCTTTACAATAATCTCGGCCACGACGAGGAACTGGCTTTGCGGGTGGATTCGGCTGTCAACGCGGCGAGGCCTGATGGCTGGAGGGGAAACCAGGTCAAGGAGAACATCATCAAGGGGGCTTTGCTGCCGGTCCTTAACGATGACGCGGCCGAGGTGGAGCGGGTTTTTCTCATCATCAAGGCCCAGGGCGAGTATTGATGGTCACGCAATTTTCCCTTGGTGAGATCGAGGTGGATGTCGTCCTGAAAGACATCAAGAACATCCACCTGAGTGTCTATCCTCCGGACGGCAAGGTGCGCGTGGCGGCCCCATCTCGAATGAGCCTGGATACGATCCGGGTCTTCACCATTTCCAAGCTCGACTGGATCAAAAGGCAGCAGAGGGCGCTTCGGGAACAGGAGCGGGAAACCCAGCGGGAATACCTGGAGCGGGAGAGCCACTACCTCTGGGGCAAGCGTTATCTGATGAAAATTGTTGAAGAGGATGTCGCTCCGCGCGTTGAACTGGCCCCGCAACGCTTACTGCTGTGCGTCCGGCCCCAAACCAGTGAGGCAAAGCGCCAGGAAATCGTTGAAAGCTGGTATCGTGGTCAGATCAAGGCCGTCGCCACACCATTGATCAAAGTCTGGGAAAAGCGGCTTGAGGTCCGCGTAAGACGATTTTTTGTGCAGCGGATGAAAACACGCTGGGGGAGTTGCAACCCGGAGTCGTGCAGTATCCGCCTCAACACGGAACTCGCCAAAAAACCGAAAATCTGTCTGGAGTATGTCGTGGTGCACGAGATGGCGCATCTTCTCGAACCCACGCACAACGCACGCTTTGTGGCGATCATGGATCAGTTTATGCCCAAGTGGCGTCTCTATCGTGAGCAACTCAACCGATTGCCGGTGCGGCATGAGGCGTGGGGGTATTGAGGGAAGGCGCATGACACACACGACGGCGATCTGGTAACCATGCCCCCCATGGAATGGTTCGCAATCATCGGCGCTGGCGTCGCCCTGCTTCTCCTCGTCGCCCTGTTCGTGGGCAGCGGCAGGCGACATGACGGGGGAAGTGTGCCCGGGCAGTTCGACTTCGACCGCTTCAAAAGCCGTGAACTTGGCAAGCGGGGCCTTCACGACAAGACCAAATGGGGCTGAACATGCGCCTATTGGCCACATGCCTCTGCCGGGGCCTCGTCATCATGATCGGGATAGTGGTTCTGCTCTAGCGGCGGCTGAAAGAGCACCCCTTCATGTATCAAAATCAGGTTCTAAGTCCACTCCATGCGCCAACCGCCCTTCACGCCACAGAAAGCAACTCTGGAAGCCCGCTACGAGCATATGTTCCCGCTCACGATACGCAGGAGAGGGGAGCGGTACTTTCATCTCGGCCGGGTGGCGCTCACGACGGTCGGCCCGACGGGGATTACCGCAAGGGTGAAAGGCTCGAAAGAGTACCGTGTCGAGCTTGTCCAGGACGGAAAGTCCGGGGCGTCCGCCAGGGTGTCATGCGAGTGCCCGCATTTTCGTCGAGGCTATCTTTGCAAGCACATTTGGGCGGCCATTCTGGCAGCCGACGCGTCCATGAAGGCCCAGCCCTCCGCACTCCCTGGGGCATCAGGCAAGACCGATTCTTCCTGGCGTGACCTGCTTTTCCCTTCACACGCAAACTCGGATCAGGAAAGCCGGGGGGATGCTCCCAATCGCACGTACATGCTGCGGTACGAACTCGCCATCCGCAAGGGCAAGATCATGTTGTCGGCCTTGCGGCAGGGCATCCTGAAGAATGGCGGGCTCAGCAAGCAGGTCAAGGCGGCGACTTCGCAGCTCCTGAGAGACGCTGACCTTTCGGATACGGATCGGTCCATTCTTGAGGCCATGCTTTTTCTCACCTCCCGAGATGATTTTCCCTACGACAGGTGGGGCGGCTTTTTTCGCCCTCAGGCTTTCGAAGACTACCCGCTCGACTCAGTCACGTTGACGCGCCTGCTTCCGCTTTTGGCCGTCACAGACCGCTGTCATGTCGCCTTGAATGGGCAACCCATCGCTACTCCCTTGAAACGGGGTGACCCTTTCGAAGGAAGCCTGGAGTTTCGCC
Source organism: Desulfolutivibrio sp. (assembly GCF_036584575.1). Taxonomy (NCBI): domain Bacteria; kingdom Pseudomonadati; phylum Thermodesulfobacteriota; class Desulfovibrionia; order Desulfovibrionales; family Desulfovibrionaceae; genus Desulfolutivibrio; species Desulfolutivibrio sp. Next base: position 11,770 of record NZ_JAZHDB010000001.1, on the reverse strand, counting down.
TCGTCAAGGCCTCGCTGGCAAAAAAGCGACCGGACCTGGAATACGTTCCCCATGTCCGTCTGGGCGAAGCGTCGCTTCCCTGTTCGCAAATTCCCGTATTCCTAGAGGCCAAGCCCCTGTACTTCATTGTCGACGGGCATCTCCATTCCCTGCCCGGGCCTGACCTGCACTGGGTGCAACGAATCCGGAAACTCCATCACAAGGTCCGGGTGCCAAAGGAGGACTTCAAAGCGGTGTTCCAGATGGCGGGAGACGGATCGTCGCCACAGTTGGAATTGCCCGAGGACATGGGGCCAAAGAGCCTGCCCGACGTGCGGCCGAAGCCTCGATTGGAGATCGAGGCCCGCGAGGACGGACACGTCGCAAGTCTCTGGCTGGACTACGCCGGTTCGGAGATACCTTTTGGCGACAACCGACCCTCGGTTCTCGACATGGAAGCCTGGACCCGTATCGACCGTCTCCCAGAAGTGGAGCAGCAGTTGGAGGATCGATTGATCCAGGCCGGTTTTGCCGCCAGCGCCGAGGGCTCATATATGTTTCAGGCGTCCGCGTGGCATATGCTTGGCGCTTTGGCTCCCTTGGTCGAAGACGGCTGGAGTATCCGGAGTCGGGAGGGGAAAACCCTTGTCGCTGGGGCGGTTTCCTCGATCCGGGTGGCCAGCGGGCTGGATTGGTTCGACCTCGAGGGCGGGATGGCCTTCGGGGACGTGATCGTGCCCCTGCCCACGGCGGTTCGCGCCTTTCTACGGGGCGAGAAGACCTTGGACCTCCCAGGCGGGATGACCGGCGTACTGCCGGAGGACTGGCTGTCCGCCCATGCAACGGGTTTGTCCATGGCCACATCTGAGAGGGCGAAGGATACGGTGCTGCGCTTCCATACTGCCCATGCCCCGCTTTTGGGCGAGCTGCTCGAAGACCCGGCCGTCTCCATGGATCGCGACTTCTCGCAGCGTCTTCGTCGCATGAAAGATTTTTCCAGCATTTCGCTCCCGCCCCCACCCTCCGGCCTGGACGGAAAGCTTCGGCCTTACCAGCTCGAATCCCTCGGCTGGTTGGATTTCCTGAAAATCTTCGGTTTTGGAGGCATCCTGGCCGATGACATGGGCCTGGGCAAGACAGTTCAGGTGCTGGCGTGGCTCATCCTGGAAAAAGAGCGCGGCGCAACCGGGCCGTCGCTGGTCGTCGCCCCCACATCCCTCCTTTTCAACTGGCGCAATGAGGCGAATCGCTTTTCACCAGACCTGCGCGTTCTAACATATGCCGGGCTGGACCGGGCGAATCAGGCCAAATCCTTCCAGGAATCCGATCTGGTCTTGACCACATACTGTCTGCTGCGCCGGGATGTGGAGGTTCTGAGCAAGATGCTTTGGCGGTGCCTGATTCTCGACGAAAGTCAGGCGATCAAGAACCCGGATTCCCAGACTGCCAGGGCTGCGCGCACGCTGCCTGCCGAACACCGCCTGTGCATGACCGGAACGCCCTTGGAAAACAGGCTGGACGATCTCTGGTCACAGATGCATTTTTTAAACCGTAACATGCTCGGCTCACGTTCCAGTTTCGATGCCCGGTTCGCGAAGCCCGTATCCCAGGGCGATCAGACCTCCAGGGAACTTTTGCAGCGCCTTATCAAGCCGTTTGTCCTGCGTCGCACCAAGGAGGGTGTCGCCGCAGATCTTCCCGAGAAGCAGGAGTCGCTTGTCCGTTGCGAAATGACCAAAGAACAGCGGGCCTGCTATGTCCGGCTTCGGGAACACTATCGGAGCGAGATTCTTCGGGCCGTGGATGAAGTCGGCCTTAACCGCTCGAAGATCAAGGTGCTGGAGGGGCTTCTCCGGTTGCGCCAAGCCGCCTGCCACCCGGGGCTGGTGGGAGCGGACGACGCCGGGTCGGGCAAACTCGAGGAACTCGTCCGCCTGCTTCAGGAAGTGGCGGAGGGGGGGCATAAGGCCCTGGTGTTTTCCCAGTTCACCCGATTCCTGGCGCTCATTCGCAAGAGGCTGGAGGTGGAAGGCATATCCTACGAATATCTGGATGGACGCACCCCGGCGAAAGTCCGCGAACAACGCGTGGCCGCTTTCCAAAGCCCCTCCGGCCCCCCGGTCTTTTGCATAAGCCTGAAGGCGGGGGGCATGGGCCTGAACCTGACCGCCGCAGATTATGTCTTTCTCCTGGACCCGTGGTGGAATCCGGCGGTTGAAAGCCAAGCCGTTGACCGCGCCCACCGCATCGGACAGGAGAAGAAAGTCATCGCCTACAGGTTCGTCTCGGAAGGCAGCATTGACGAGAAGGTGCTCGAACTCCAGAAGGAGAAGCGGGAACTGGCTGCCATCTTGGAAGACGGCGCCACGTCGATGGTCGGCTCGCTGACACGTGAAAACCTTGAAATGCTTCTTTCCTGAACGAAAGAGGCTTCGGATGGGATGTGAGATGACAGACGCCTGCCCATGGTTTGTCTACTTGCTCGAATGCTCCGACGGGACATTGTATTGCGGGATCACCAGGGATATCGCCAGGAGGCTCAAGGAGCATAACGGCATGTTGGCTGGTGGCGCGCGGTATACACGTTCGAGGAGGCCTGTTGAGCTGGCCGCAAGCGTCGCGGTGAGCAATAGAGCAGAGGCCGCCAAGATCGAGTGGCGCGTCAAACGACTGCCACGGAACAAAAAACATCTTTTCTTACAGGGAGTTAGCTTGCATCCCTCTGGCACAGCCTGCGAATCGGGGGGGCACTTTGCCGAGGAAGTTCTGGTCCTCGATTAGCATGAAGTTCTTCCCCTTCAGTCAATCTCGCTGCATCAGACCGCATCAACTCTCCCACCTGAAAATACCCGTCAAACACCGTCCCCGACCTGTGGCCGGTCATGGCCATGGCCTCCTGCCTGGACACGCCCTTGCGCCCGGCCTCGGTCACAAAGCCGCTGCGCAGGCTGTGGGCTCCGAAGAGGCCAGAATCAAGGCCAGCTTTCCCGGCCCTGGCCTTGACGATCCGGGCGACACCCCGGCCTGAGAGCGACGCAGCGACCGTACCGTCGCGGGCGATGGCCCGAAAAAGGCATCCCTCTCGAATGGAGGCGGCGTCGAGCCACACGATCAAAGCCCTGGCCGCCCGCCCAAGAACGGGCACATCTCGGCCAGCGCCCTCCTGGTCGGTTTTTGACCAAGGGATGCGGTACAGGTAGCCGCCCGGCACGATGGTCAGGTTCTCGACCCTGGCCCCGGCGACCTCGCTGCGACGACGGCCACCGGAGGCGAAGGCGAAAAGCAAAAGCGCCCGGTCCCGGACGCCGCGCATGTCATCCCCGCAGGTGGCCAGCATAGCCTCCAGGACGTCCAGTGTGGCCGCCAGCTTCTTCTTTGCCCCTTGGCCCTGCCGTGCCCTGGCCCGACGCGCGGCGGCCAACAGGGAACGAATCTGGGGCATCCGGACAGGGTTCTCCAGCCCCTGCGCCTCATGGGCCACGGATAACGCGGCCAAACGCCGGGAGAGGGTGGCCAGACTGTGCACGCCATGGCGGGCCTTGGCCCCCTCGTCGACCAGGGCAGCGTCCACATGCTCGGGCAGGCCCTCCAGATGGTCGGTGACAAACCGGACCACGGCAGCAGGCGGGACCGGGTAGGCCTCGGGCAGGCCAAGCGCCAGCCGTGCCCAGGCCCAGAAGTATCGCAGGTCTCCCTGGTAGGCCCGGCGGGTGTTGGCGGCGGTCCCGGCATCGAGAATCTGCCGGACGCGTTCCTGGGTCTCCAGGTCGATATGGGCCAGGGAAGCGGTTGTGGAGGCAATGATTTCAGACATGATTTTCTCCTGAGAATGCGTCCGATAAGAGAGCATTAACGGACGGATGGGGTTCTCCCAGATGCCCGAACACGACGAAGCCCCCTGCCGGAAGGGGGCCTCATCGTCGTGGGCGGTGTGGGCAAAAGCTGAGGACGGGAGCTATTCGGCGGACTCGCCGGGCGTGACGTCAAGGATGAAGTCAGCGGCGCGCTGGGCCTGGGCGGCGGCATAAACCACCATCTTTGGGGAGCCCTTGAGGACATTGAGCCAGCCGCCGATATACGCGGCCTGGTTTTCGATTACGGCCTGCTCGATCCGGGCCTTGGCGCACAGAAAGGCCGACCCCATCTCGGCCACAAGCTCTTCCTGGGAATACTCCCGGTCCCCGAAGTGACGGATTTCCGAGGACGGACGCCGGGCGAGGCGGGAGCCGTGCCCGGTGGCGTGAACCAGTTCGTGGAAGGCCGTGCTGTAATACTCCTTGGGTTGCGCAAAGAGCCCCGGGCGGGGCAGGTTCACGGTGTCGGTTGACGGGCGGTAGAAGGCCCTCGGTTCGGCGTGGATGATCTCGGGCCGCTTGGGCATGGCCTCCATGATCCGCGCGGCGGCATCAATGGGCTCGAAAGCATGGTTCACCATCTCCGGCGCGTCCGGGGTCTCGATGCCGTCGATCTGGTCCAGGTTGAATACCGTGTAATACCGCAGGATCGGCACCGACTTCTTTTCCCCGGTCTGCCTGTCCTCGGTCTCGTGGCGTTTCCAAAAAATGACCGGCGTGCCCCTCTCGCCCTTGCGGACATGACCGCCCCGTTCCTTGGCCTGCTTGAACGAAAGCCAAAACCGGGAACTTCTGCCCATGGCCATGAGCAGAAAGATGTTGATCCCCCTGTATTCCCGCTTGCTGACCATGTTCATGGGGAATGCCGTCGCGACCCCGTCATTCCACGGCTTGCGCCACGGCACGACGCCAGCTTCAAGCATGTCGACGATGCGCGCAGTGACCAATTCATAAATGGGAAGTTGTCCAGACATGTTTTCCTCCTTAGAAACGCAAAAAGCCGCCGGGATTTCTCCTAGCGGCCTTTTGCGCGTTCAGGTCGTTACGCTGTTACCGGCGGATCAAGAGCCAGATGACCACAATGTAGAAAATGCAGAACAACGTGAACGCGAGAAGCATTGATTTCTCCTTGCCTAGCGGCGGATATTTTGAATTTCGTGTGACGCGTGGGTACGCGAGGCGATGGAAACGGTGTCATCCAGTAAGATGACCTCGATGATCAGCGGCGAGATGTCCCAATCGCTCCAGGTCCGTGTGGGGTAGACGGCGAACTGCCGGAAATTCTCATCTCCGGCCTCCACGAGCTGCCGCCGGAGGTCGTCGTCCACCCGGGCGATGACCCTTGCCCGCACCACCCTGACGGCCTCGGCCATGGTGTCGGCCTCGATTTCCATGACCCATGCGGTTCCGTGGTAGCCGTCCCCCTGTCTGACCTCGTACCTGTTCATGAAAAAGCACCTCCTTGCCGCCTCGGTGGCGACTGTTTTGCCCAGCGTTGTCCTGGCCAGGCCTAAGTTGATGAGACGCCGGTCTTCCCGCGCGGGCCGCTGTGGCCCATGCATCAGCCGGATGACCCGGGACACGGCCCGGCTGCTCAAAAGCCCGGAGAAGAAGGCCGTTGGCGTCGCGGCCGGGGGCCGATCCCCCCAAAAATGCGAAAACCCCGATTCCTGGGAACCGGGGTTGTCCTGTCTCGGCACGGCTGGGCTCACGTTCATGGCGCAAGCCCCTCGGGACCGGGGTTCAGAAAGTAGCGCTCGTAGGTGTCAACGAAGGCGAGCTTGGCCCGGGTCCGCCTGCGGCGCTGGGCGTAGAATTCCAGCACCTGCACTTCGACGGCGGGTTGCCACTGCCTGGCCAGAAAACGAACCTCCTCGTCCCAATCAGCGTCTTTCTTCATGGCGCCCTCCGTGGGTTAGTGAAGCATGTGTCCCGTCGCGGCAGTACCGTGGTCGCCCTCCCCGCCAGACTTGCTCCTGGCATCGAGCGCCCGGACCTGACGGGCGACGACCTCCGCGACCACACGATTCATGCCATCGCGGCCCTGGTACTGACGGTAGTTCATCCGGCCCTCGATCAGGACGCTTCGCCCCTTGTCGAGGTAGTCGTTGGCGAATTGGGCCGCCCGGCCAAAGACCACGATCCGGTGCCACGTCGTTCTCTCCATCCTGTTCCCGAACATGTCCTTGTAATGTTCATGCGTCGCAATGGAAAAATTACTGAATGTTGTACCGTTGATACTTCCCCCACGTGGTTGTGCGCCGAGCCTTCCGATGAGAGTCACCTTGTTCATAATATCCTCCTCAAATTATTTACCCATCAACGACGCATCCCCAACTATCTCCATAGACAACGCATACTTTTAATAACATTGATCTTTCCTGTCTTGATTTTTCATTATTCTTTCCATTCAAGCTCCCACGCCACGGGGGGGGATAATCATGTTTTGGGTCCTCTTTATTTTCTTTCCATGTGTAATGTAATTATGAAGATAAATCTATATTGACACAAAGCGTTCAGAATGAAATATTGATTTATACGGAGGGCAGAATGCAAACAATACACGAACTCAAAGAACGCATAAAAGAACTTGAATCGGAGATTCAAATCCAAAATAAAAACAAAGAAATCTCATGTCAGAGAAGTGGCGAAATAATGTGCAATGAAGATAAACACGAGGACTCAAGGGGCGCGGGGAGGCCTCCGTACTATTCTTCCGTCGAGGAGATGCAGGAGGTGATAGATGCGTATTTTACCATGGCGGACGAGAAGGGTTGGCCGTACACGATCCCGGATTTGGCGTTGGCCCTGGGCTTCACGTCCAGGCAGTCACTTCTCAATTACTCATGCAAACCTGAATATATGGACACGATAAAAAGGGCGAAACTGCGGATCGAGGGGCAGCGGGCGCGGCAGCTTGTTCAAGGACAAGGTGTGGTGGCGGGGCAGATTTTTGATTTGAAAAACAACTTCGGCTGGCGGGACCAGCAGGCCCAGGAGCCGATGCGGGGGGCGACGACGCTGGTTCAGAACAACATCGGCCTGTCGGGCATGCCGCCGGAGCCGAAGGACATAAAGGAATGGGAGAGGTGGTATCGGGACTGGCAGGCGGAGAAGCTGGAGGGTGAAAGGCGGGCGAGGGTGGAGGTGGTGGAGCGACGGGCGTTGTAAGCGAAAACATAGCTTAGGTATCGTCGAGTAATCGGTCTTGAATTTCGAAAAGGGGATTGTTATTTTTTGAAAAGTCACCTGCTGACGTGGTGGTTTTCGTTGGAGCCGGAAATAAGGGCCGTTTGCGGTTTCGAGGCCATGGTTAGTCCAAGTTGCTTGAAGCCGCAGAGAGCCCATCCTCGCGGCTTTGGGCGAAGGCAGGTAAAGCTGGTAAGAGCGATTGAGGGAAACTCTATGGCCGTCCGCATGGAAATGGTGGACGCGGGGGGCTCGGCTTCGGGCTAGGAAGTGTGCTAGCGCAGGGGGCATAAGTGGGGGCAACTTTGGGGGCAATGTTTGTTGAATTTTTGTTATAAAATGTTTAATTTCAACAATTTGACACCTAAGATCGAATCCCTCTCCCGCCACATCACGATTCAACACCGTGCAGCAAGGTCCGCGTCGCGTATAACCGTACCGGGCATCCCCCCGGGCGCCGTCGATGGACGGCGGAATCACGCGCCGGGAAGCGGAAAAAGAGCGGCGCGCGTCAGTTCCCAAAAAGCAGCAGCATGTAGACGGAGGCGGGGATGTTCCTGAAATACGCATCCTCGGCCGCCAGCAGCAAGGGCTCGCCCTGGTTGAAATAGTCCGTGAGGATGACGTTCAGGGCCGAGAACATGGCTTGATGCTCGCTTTGGTCCATTTCCGTGAAGACCTCTTCCATGCGGGTGTCCACCGCGTGGTCAAACAGCGGATCGTTGATGTCCAGCGGACCCTTTGCGATCATCCGGGCGTCGAGGTCGTCGGTGAAATTCTTCAGGGCCGTGGCGTCGACCCCCATGCCCGCCATCTTCTGGATGAACGCCGTATAGGATGCGGTAAGCACCGCATACGTCGACGCCCCTTGTCCCCGATACCGCCCCAGTTCCGCCAGACGTATCTCAAAGTTTTTCGAGTTCTCGATGCCTCCCTCCTCGCGGAAGAAGGTGTAGATATCCTTGAAAAGCGCATATTCGCTTCGCTGGAAAAGATCTTCCAGGGCATCATAAAACGCGTCAGTGAATTCTTCTTTGTTCCTGGGGTGTTGCGCGGCAATCAAGGGCTCCAGTTCTGCGGTGAAGGCATGGAGTTGCGTTCTGGAAAACCCGAACTTGTCGACCTTCGTGACGTACCACGGCCGGGTATTTTCAAGCATGAGGAAGGTTTTCGTGAATCCGTCGGCAGCCTCTCCCTGTCTGGGAAATGCCGTCGCCGGGAGAGCGGACTTGGGCTTGGTGCTCCAAACGAGTCGATTTTGATTGTAATGCTCCGTATATAGAAGCTGCTTGTTCTTATCATAATAATACGTCGGCCCGTGCCGTTCGGGCATAAAGACTCCAGCCCATGTCTCTACGATATACGTCGGTTCCTTGTTCGTTGTCGGCTGCGTTTTCTCCACCTCTCCAGTCCATCGTCCGGCGTCATCGGGAAACCCTTTCGCCTGTTCTTGGATAAGTTCATTTGTTTTGTGTTTAGATAATACTTTTCTTTCTCCAGTTTCACTGTCTATTTTATAAGATCTTGTGGTCGACATTGAAGCGAAAGAGAAGCATACAAAAAGGGAAAGAACAATAAACGATATACTGTTTTTAGTTATTTCCATTCGCATATGTCCTCCTCTTCAAGTATACGATCATGAGAAAGCCTGCCGAAAGACCAAGAAAGGAAAAGATCAGATCTTCAGGGCAACCTGTTCCAGGCGCAAGACGCCGATATTGCAGAAGCTCCCATCCAAAAACAACGACGGGGGTGGTTGCCAGCCAGAAATGCCTCGCCCGGGATGTGTCCTGCCACCATATGTCCATCATGATCAGCGTATACGAAAAAGACCAAAAGGCGTTCGGCGCCGAATACAGGAGCACGTCAGGAAGAATTTTCCGAAAAGATGCGAACGTCCGCCGAAACGCGGCGATCCAGCCTTCAAATCCGATATCAGCCAAAAAAACAGCGAAAACAGGCGTATCTTGACGAAGCGCAATGTACATCATACCGCCCAAGGCCAGGGACAGGAATGCCAGAAACACAACAGAGCCTCGCACGACATGGCCAGTAGCCTTCATCAGTCACCAAATCAAATGTTACAGACATAAGGACTGAAATATAAATCACACAGCGATATCCGTAAAATACCCTTTTTATGCCAACTCACATCGATCCAGGCGGTGACGCTTTCTCCATCCAGCCCATGAACGTGGCTAACCACTTTTATTGATTGCCGATATGGCATATTCAGCAGGGAAATCCATATATTATTTCAGCACCACTTCATTTAACTATGAAACTTTGCTCTGACAGACAAGGAAAATTATCAACATTGGGGGAGGCACAAGATGTACGTGAATGAAGGATTCGACCATGGAGCAAGGAAATCCCTTCGTGTCACGATGATATGATGACGGCGCGGCTGCAAGACCCGACGTTTGCCGCCGAATATGTGGACGCGGCCTTACGGACGGCGGCTGCACCGCCGCGGCCCTGGCGGCTGCACAGCCCGCTTCGAAAACGCGCCCGGGCTTTCCTCCGGCCCCGGATTGCCGTACAGAGAATCGGGAACATCCCGTAGCCCGCGTCGTCGTCACGGGGCGACACAGCGGCGCGGGACGGCTTCCCGGCCAGGAATCCCCCGGAGGGCAGCGTGATGGATGGATCCCTTGCGGCGTCTTTACGCCGTTTTCGCGTGACCGACGACAAGGCCGACGGCATCGTGGCGGACATCACCCGGGGGTCAACCCCCGGGGCCGGGTTCTACGCGCTGATCGCCACGGCCGCCCTCATCGCCAGCCTGGGGCTGGTGGCCAACAGCCCGGCGGTGATCATCGGGGCCATGTTGGTTTCGCCGCTCATGTCCCCCATCTTCGGCATCTCCCTGGGCATGATTCGCGGGGATGCCGGGCTTATGGGCAAGTCCATCCGGGCCGAGATATCGGGCATGGCCCTGGCCGTGGCCTTCGGGGCGCTTTTCGGGCTTTTGCCGGTGATGACCGAGGTCACCCCGGAGATGCTGGCCCGCACCCAGCCCACCCTGCTCGACCTGCTGGTGGCGGTCTTCGCCGGATTCGCCGGAACCCTGGCCATGGTGGACGACCGCATCAGTCCGGCTCTGCCCGGAGTGGCCATCGCCACGGCCATCGTGCCGCCCCTGGCCACCTGTGGCCTGTGCCTGGCCTCCGGGGCCAACCAGGGGGCCTTGGGCGCTTTTTTGTTGTTTTTCGCCAACTTCGTGGCCATCCTTCTGGTGTCGGCCCTGACCTTCCTGGCCGCCGGGTTGGCCAAGGGCCATGGGGCGGGGGGCGGGGTGCGGCGCGTGGCCGGGAACATGGCCCTGGCCGTGCTCGGGTTCCTGCTCGTGTCGGCCTATCTGACCAGCACCCTGGCCTCCATCCTCGCCGACCACCGCCAGGACGACCAGACCCGGGCCGCCATCGAACGCGCCTTGGCCGACGATCCCAACGTGTCCCTGGCCTCCATGCAACGCAAGGACATGGGCCAGGGCGTGGATGTCCTGGCCGTGGTGCGCACGCCCAGGTATCTCGAACCGGCGCAGGTGGCGGAGATGGAAAAGGCCGTGAGCGATAGCCTGGGAAAAGACGTGCGGCTGGCCGTGCGCTGCATCCTCAACAAGGACATTTTCCCTCCTGGCGGCGCGGCCATGGTGGCCGCCCCGTCCCTGGACGGCGCCCTGTTCACGGACAAGGCCCCGGCCGACGTGAAGCGGTTGCAATTGGCCGAGCAGACCTTGCGGGAGATAGTGTCCGCCATGCCGCAGATTCTGCTTTTGGACGTGGACCTGGTGCATATGGCCGGGGAGCCGGTCATCCTGGCCACCATGCAGAGTCCGCGTACCTTGATTCCCTCGGAGATCGGCGGGATGGAGAAAACATTGCGCGACCGGCTGGGCGAGTCCGATATCCGGCTTCTGGCCCGGTGCCAGACCCCGGAGGACGTGGCGGCGGATGGCCGTATCCTCTTCGGCCGGGCCCATTTCGGCCCGAAGGACGCACCGTCCGAGGCCGTGGCCGGGGATCTGCGCACGGCCCTGGCCGGGCTGCCGGAGATGTTCGTCACCGCCATGGACGTGGTGCATGATGGGCAGGGCTATTTGGCTAGGGCCGAGATCGTGGGCACGCGGCTCATCACCCCGGCGGAGGTGAGGGAGGTCGAAAACCGGGTCTCGGCTGCGGCGGGCGCGCCGGTGAGCCTGGCGGCCTGGTCCCGGGTGGCGCTCATGGTCACGGATACGCGGTATCTGCCCGTGGAGGAATATACCCGGCAGCGGTTGGCGGCGGGCATGGGCGAGGCGGAGAAGCCGCTCCCAGCCGTGGACGCGGCGGGCCCTCCCGCGCCTTGATCGGCAGGCCGCGCCCGGCGCACGGCGCATGGGACATGGCCATGAAATACGGCGGCCTGGATTCCGGATTGGCGGACTCCAGGCCGTTTGACGTTTTCGGGGCAGGCCTCGGCAACGACTTGGGGAGGCTAAAAGGGATCGAAGGGGAACGCCTTGGGGAAATAGGCGTATTTTTGGGGACCGTTGTAGGAGAACGGGATCACGGCAAATTTCTTCGCGCCCTGGGCCAGGGCCGGCGCGGCAAGGAGCAGCGCCGCCAGGATGGCGATGATGGGGGCGGCGAGTGAACGGTTCAACATGTATTCCTCCGTGGTGGGGTGCGTATTGGCGTCTCTACGGCGCTTGTCGAAACCAGCAACGGCAAGCTTCCGTTCGACCCGGCAAAGATCATCAACCC